>DATCXD010000543.1:0-2285 GCA_036566005.1 Micromonosporaceae bacterium
CCGCTGGGTGTTGCTGGCCGCGTGCAGCGCCGGCGCGGCCGCCTCGGCCCTGCTGGCCGTCGCGCTCTACTCCCCCGACTCGATCAGCCGCGACTACTACGGCACCGACACGCGGGCCCAGGCCCTGCTGATCGGCGCGGCCTTGGCCGCGATCCTCGCGCCGACCAGCGATCGACCGGCGCCCCGCCATCGCGGGGCGTCGAGGCACGTGGTGCTGGGTGCGCTCGCGATCGTCGGCGCCGCCACGACGCTGTGGATGTGGCACGACGTCGGCGACAACGACGCCTGGCTCTACCACGGAGGACTGGCAGCGATTGCGATCGCTACCGCGTTGATCATCGCGCATGCCGTCGTCAGCCCGAAATCGCCGACCGCGCGGCTGCTCGGACTCGCACCGCTCGTCTGGCTGGGTCGCATCTCGTACGGCGTCTATCTCTGGCACTGGCCGATCTTCGAGTTCGTCACGAGCGACCGGACCGGCCTCGGCCGGTGGCCGCTGCTCGCCGTACGGCTGACCGCCACGCTCGTGATCTCGATCATCAGCTTCTTCGTCATCGAGCAGCCGATCCGCCGGGGCGCACTGACCCGCCTCGTGCGGCGGCGTCTCCCGCGGCCGGCACCGGTCGGCGTGACCGTTCTCGCGATGGGGGTGACCGCTCTCGCCGTCGTATTGACCACGATCCCGGCGCCGACGCCGGCGCTGTCCGCCGCCCCGGTCATCGTCACCTCGACGAAGCCCCAGCCGTCCGCGTCCAAGGCCGGCGTGTACGTCCCGATGGCCCGCACCGACCGGACGAAGGGCACCTCGGGCAGCGAGCCGCGGGTCACGTTCTTCGGCGACTCGGTGTCCTGGGTCATCGGAAAGTATCTGCCGAGGCATCCCGGGCTGTGGACGAGCGTACGAGCGATTGAAGGCTGCGGTATCGCGACGCTGCCTGACATCCTCGAGCTCGGCACGCCGCACACGAACTACCCCGGCTGCACGAATTGGCCGGGTCGCTGGCAGAAGGGCGTCAACAAGGACGACCCCGATGTGTCGGTGATCGAGCTCAACCGTTGGGAACTGATGGATCGCAAGCTCAACGGCACCTACCAACACGTCGGCGATCCGGCGTACAACGCGTACCTGCTCGGGCAACTCGACAAAGCGGTCACGATCGCCGGCTCGAAGGGCGCCGCCGTCGTGCTGCTGACCGCGGCGTACACACACCGAGCCGAGAAACCCGACGGCAGCCTCTATCCGGAGGACACCCCGGCCCGCGTCGACGCCTGGAACCGACTACTGCTCCAGGAGCAGGCAAAGCACCCGCGCACGGTGACGATCCTGAACCTGAACAAACTCGTCTGTCCCAACGGCAAGTTCACCTGGGCGATCGGCAAGCTCCGCATTCGCAGCGACGGGCTGCACTACACGCCGGCCGGTGTCCAGCAGATCATCGCGCCGTGGTTGCTGCCGAAGCTCGCCGACATCGCCGACGGCACGTACAAGCCGTAGCCGGTTATACCCGCCCGGCTCCCATCGACGGTGCCGTTACGGCCGGCAGGCCCGGTCGACCGCGGCGGCGTCGGCGACGAACTTGTCGATTTCCGCTTGGGTGAACGCCTGACCTTTGCCGAGCGACGCCGCGTAGGTGGTGAGATCGGCGGCGAATTGCTTCATCGCCGCAGCCGCGGCCGGACGCGCCGTCTTGGCCTGCGCCGCGGTCAGCTGGCTGGCCATGGTGTGAAAGTCGGTGACGAGCTTGGTCACGTTGCCGGCCTTGGCATCGGCCTCCATCGCAGCGGCTTCGGACCCCTCGGCCGCCGCGCATCCAGGATCCATGACCGTGGCCGTCGACGTGGTCGGGTGTTTGGCGGTGCGGGGCGCGCCGGTATGCGTCGCCGCGACGATGAACCCACCTTCGACCGCGAGCCAGATCACTCCGAGAACCAGGCCGGTGGTCGCCATCGCACGGCCGCGACCGACGACCTTCGCCCGGGCACGCCCGATGAAGCCGAGGACGATGGCGAGCACCGAGCCGCCGAAGATACCGAAGACGAGCGCGGCGACGGCCGCCCCGTTGGGGCGAGGCTTGCCGTCGGCGTAACCGGGGGCACGCGACATCGTCCCCGGCGGCGCGGCCGGCAGCGTCGCTGCATCGAAAACCATGGATGGCTGGTACGGCCGGTTAAGACGTTCCTGCCCACCGGTCGTGGTCGTGCGCTGATCCGTCGGCGGCGCAGAGTGCTGCATCGGTGGCGCCGAGCGCTGCATCGGTGGCGTGGACCGCTGGCCCATCGGCGGT
>DATCXD010000544.1:0-6540 GCA_036566005.1 Micromonosporaceae bacterium
CGCTGCCGCGATCAGCCGCGATCAGCCGCCGGGCGGAAGATTGTCGCCACTGCCGCCGATCTGCCCGGCGATTCACTGCGCTCGGCCAGACAGCCCGGCGGTCTCCTGTTAAGGATCGCCGAGTACGGCTGCCGCATCAGGCCTTGGATGCCGCCCTGCGGACCTTGAAACGTGCGCCAACCATCTTGACGGTGACGCCGACCGAGGTCGTTTCGGATGCCGCACCGGTCTATCCCGAGGTACGCGTAACCGGCGATCACCTCGCCGGACCGCCTGCTAACGTACTGGTACGAATCCGCTCGAACCGTGCAATCAAGTAGGGGTGGGCGTGGCCGTGGCGGGATGGACGCTGTCTTTCGAGGGAATCGATCCGGCCAGGGTGGGGCAGCGCGAGGCGCTGTGCACATTGGGTAATGGCTATCTGGCGACCCGCGGCGCCGCTCCCGAGTACGCCGCCGACGGCGTGCATTACCCGGGCACGTACGTAGCGGGTTGCTACAACCGGCTGCGGGACGTCGTCGGTGGCCGGACGGTCGAAAACGAGAGCCTCGTCAACGTTCCCAACTGGTTGCCGGTGACGTTCCGCGGCGACGACGGCCCGTGGCTGGGGCAGCCCGGCGTGGATGTGCTCGACCATCGCTTAGACCTCGACTTTCAACGGGGGGTGCTGACCCGCACGTCGCGCGTGCGTGACGCCGCCGGTCGCGTCACAGCGATACGGCAGCGAAGGTTCGTACACATGCGCCACGTGCACGTGTGCGGGCTGCAGACGACACTGACCGCCGAGGGGTGGTCGGGCACGATGACGGTGCGCTCGGCGATCGATCCGGCAGTGGAAAACGTCGGAGTGCAGCGCTACCGCGGGCTTTCCAGCCGGCACCTTACGCCGTTGACCGGCGAACCCATAGGTGAGGACTGCGTTCTGTGCGTATCGGAGACCAACCAGTCTCACGTCCGCATCGCGGAGGCTGCACGCACGCAAGTCATGCGCGACGACCGGCCGGTCTCGGTCGCCCGCGACGTCTATCGCACCGCCGACGGCGTCGGCCACCAGCTGCAGGTTGACATCGAATCCGGTCGACCGGTCACCGTGGACAAGCTCGTCACGGTATACACATCCCGCGACGCCGCGGTTTCCGACCCCGGCCTCGAAGCCGTGCAACAGCTTGAGCGGCTCGGCGCATTCGACGAAGTACTCGACGACCACATACTCGCCTGGCGACACCTGTGGCAACGATTCCACATTTCCCTATCCGGCAAGCACGCTCGGGCGCTGACAACAGTTCGGCTGCATCTGTTTCATCTATTGCAAACCGCGTCACGCAATACCGTGGAGATCGACGCCGGGCTGCCGGCACGCGGACTGCACGGCGAGGCCTACCGCGGACACGTGCTGTGGGATGAGCTATTCGCCTTCCCGCTACTGAACCTCCGCACTCCACTAGTCAGCCGCGCGTTTCTGCTTTACCGGTACCGAAGGCTTCCGCCGGCGCGTCGTGCCGCACGTGACGCCGGCAGGTCGGGCGCGATGTACCCATGGCAATCCGGCAGCGACGGTCGGGAAGAGACCCCGATCATGCATCTCAATCCTCTTTCTGGCCGGTGGGTCCCCGATCACAGTCACCTGCAACGTCACGCCGGCCTCGCCGTGGCCTATAACACCTGGCAGTTCTACCAAGTCACCGGGGACTGCAACTTTCTGGCCGACTACGGCGCCGAAATGATCCTCGAAATCGCACGGTTCTTCGCCGACCTGTGCATCTATGACCACCGTCGCAACCGATACACCATCCGCGGCGTCATGGGCCCCGACGAATTCCACACCGGCTATCCCAATGCCCCCGACACGGGGATCGACAACAACGCGTACACCAACATCATGACGGTGTGGGTGCTGCTGCGGGCGCTTGACACGCTCGATGCGGTCGACTCGCAACGCCGAACGGAACTCATTGAAACGCACCGGCTTCGGGCCACGGAAACTCGGCGATGGCAGGACATCACGCGTCGCATGTACCTGCCGATGCACGGTGACGGCATCATCAGCCAGTTTGAAGGATACGAACAACTCGCCGAACTCGACTGGCAGTCATACCGAACCCGGTACGGAGACATACGCCGCCTCGATCGGATCCTCGAGGCCGAAGGCGATACCACCAATCACTACAAGGCATCCAAACAGGCCGACGTACTCATGCTCTTCTATCTGTTTTCCGCCGACGAACTCGGCGAGTTGTTCGACCGGCTCGGCTACTCGCTCAAGTCCGACATGATTTCCAAGAACATCGAGTACTACCTGGCGCGCACGTCGCACGGGTCCACCCTCAGCGCCGTCGTCCACGCCTGGGTACTCGCCCGCAACCACCGAGCAGAGGCTATCCACTATGCCCTCGAGGCACTCGACAGCGATGTCGCGGACATCGCCGGTGGCACCACCGCCGAAGGCATACATCTGGCCGCCATGGCCGGCTCGGTCGACCTGCTCCAACGGTGCTTCGCCGGCGTGGAGACCCGCGGCGACACGCTCTGGCTCAATCCGTATTGGCCGCAAGAACTCGGCACCCTCGAGTTCGTCATCCGCTACCGTGGACACCGATTGACGCTACAAATCAGCGGTGACGCCGTCCGCGTGTCCGCCGACGCCGGGCCACCACCGCCCATCGAACTCCGCTGCAGAGGTCAAGCCACAACGCTGGCCCCGGGTGACGTTGTGACGTTCCCCAACCCGGCCGCCACATAACCCGCGCGCCGACGCCGGCGAAGTGTAATCGACGGCGGACGCATGGACGCTGCCATCCGCGCACCCTCGATCCGGCGTAACCGACACCGGTACACGTGGAGCAGCGCATGAGCGCAACAGCACTGACCGACCGTCGCGGTGAGCGGCTGGGGCCTCCACTCTCGACAGATGGGGATGTAAACGCGATCGGATGGCTGTTGTCGCGTGAGCTGTTGAGCGTTCGGGACCAATCGCGGACGCCACACCCCTCGAGGTCAGTTACGAGCCGGCGACGTGCGAGCCAAGCATCGGTTACGAGCCGCCGTCGCTGGCTGCGACGATTTGTACGCCTACGACGCCAGGCACCGTGCGAGCGATGATCGAAACGACCGTGCGGTCGACCTCGTTCCTAACGGACCCGTCGATGATCGCCAGGCCGCGCGTAACGGTGACCTCCCAGCCGTGGTCGACGCCGCCGTACTCGTCGAGGCGGTGTTGTATCTCGCCGGCGATGACGTCGTCGGTGCGCACGAACGTCCGAAGGATGTCGCGCCGGCTGACCATGCCAACGACTTGGCCATTGTCGATGACCGGTTCGCTTCGTATGTTTCGGTAGAGCATCGTTTCGGCGACGTCGGCTACGTCAGCCGACGATGATGTCGTGACCGGATGCCTGGACATGACCTGGGCGATCGTTTCAGGCCGACGCGCAAAGGCGGGCTCCTCGACACCCACCGGATGCGCAGTGGGGTCTTCAGGCACACGAAGCCACAGCAGGTCGCCTTCGCTGACCATGCCCACCAACTTGCCGGCATCGTCAAGTACCGGCGCCGCGGTGATCTTCTTGTCCGCCAGCAATGCGGCGACGCGCTCGATGGGGTCGCTGTCGCGCACGCAATACACCGGCTGGCTCATGATGTCCTTGACACGCATCGCTGCTCCTCCGGTACTGGGGTCAGGGCATCAACCCGGCCACGCGTTGTCTTGTGTACCTCGAACGAGGACGACAGGCGATGACAGCCTGAACTGGTGCGTGCTCAAGTTCACCTTGATGAACGGCCCAGGCGAGCGCGGTCTTCGAGGAGTCCGAGCCGTCGACGCCGACCACGATCGCGCGTTCACGGTTGGACCTCATGACGTTCTCCCTCCTGCCGTCAGTTCCACTCTCTCGGTGGCGGACGCCCGATGTTAGGGCCGTTCGGCAAGGTACGTACGGGACTGACGCCCTCGATCATGCTGGCCAAGCTCGGGCTTGAGCGGCGTACCCAGGCAGCGGTGCTGGCGACGAAGCTTCTCGCCGAACATCCACGCTGATGCCCGGACTCGGCGATCGCTCGAACGGCGTTGCTGGCCGGCGTGGTCGGAAAAAGGCTCCGGATGAGCTGACGGTCCGTGGCGCATATCGGTTGGTCTGTGGGTGGCCAAGAACAGGGTTCAAAGGCTCGCTTACCCGCGGCATACGACCCGACCTCAGCCGTCGTGGTGGTAACCGCCCGCCCCGTCCGTCGAACGGGGACCTTCGGCCCTTTCGGCCGGATGCCGGGCCGGGTGACGCTTTACGTATGACTTTGTCGCCTGGCGATGTTGCGCGTGCAGCTAGTGAGTCGAGCGGGTCTTTCGTCCCTGCGGTCGTAGCGCTCGGCGCTGCGGACCGCGACGGCGGTGTCGATGCGCTGACGGCGGACGGGGCGATCGTACGGATCCGTCCAGCCCGCGCCGATGACGCCGCCGACTTGCGTGATCTTCACGAGCGCGCCAGCGACGACATGCTCTACCGCCGGTTCCTGTCCACCGGTCACGGCGGCGTCCCACGCGAGGTCACTCGCCTCGTTCGCCCTCCGGCTGCCGATCACGACGTGCTCGTGGCCGTCGAACGCGATCAGATCATCGGCGTCGGGTCATACGAGGCACTACCGCAGGGTAGCGTCGCCGAGTTCTCGATATTCATCGACGACACCGCACATGACCGGGGGATCGGCACACTGTTGCTGGAGCACCTCGCGGTGCGCGCGCGTCATCGCGGCATCACGGATCTCGTCGGGGAGATCCTGCCGAGCAACAGTTCGATGCTGCGAGTGGCCACCAATCTCGGCCGACCTGTCCGGGCGGTACGTGACCTCGGCCTCGTCGAGGTACATCTCGACACGACGACGGTTGTTTCCGAGGCGATCGACCGGCGCGACCTCGCCGCGGCCCGGCACTCGCTGACGCCTCTCTTCGAACCACGGTGCGTCGCGGTGGTCGGCGCCGGTCGTGAGCCGGGCGGCATCGGCCATGAGGTGCTTCGCGCGATCGTTGACGGGGCGTACACCGGCACGTTGTACGCGATCAATCCGCACGCCGACCATGTCGCGGGCGTGCCGGCGTACCCGAGCATCACGTCGGCGCCGACCCGGCCGGACCTGGTCGTGGTCGCGGTGCCCGCCGCCGCGGTCGCGTCCGTGCTAACCGACGCAGCCGCCGCACGCGTCAGGGCCGCCGTGGTCCTTTCGTCCGGCTTCGGCGAGGAGGGACCGGACGGCAAGTCGCGACAGGCGGAGATCGTGCGCATTGCGCGCTCGGCCGGTATCCGGCTGGTCGGGCCCAACTGCCTCGGCATCCTCAACACTGACCCGGCCGTGAAGCTGCACGCGACCTTTGCCGCCGGTGCGAAAGCCGGTGGGCTGGCTATTGCCTCCCAGTCTGGTGCGGTGGCCATCAGTTTGCTTGCACAGACCGCGCAGATTGGGCTCGGGATCTCGAGCTTTGTGTCGCTCGGTAACAAGGCCGATGTGTCCGGCAACGATCTGTTGTCGTACTGGTACGACGACCCGGCCGCACGTGCGGTCGCGATGTACATGGAATCTGTCGGCAATCCGCGCCGGTTCGCGCGCATCGCGCGAGCCGTCGCCCGGCGCAAGCCTGTCCTGGCCGTCAAGAGCGGTCGAACGCTGGCCGGCGCGGGTGCTGGCGCCTCGCATACTGCCGCGGCCGCCGCGCCGGACGCCACCGTCGACGCGTTGTTCGGTCAAGCCGGCGTGATCCGATGTGACGGGCTGGGCGACCTGGTAGACACCGCCCGGATGCTGGTCGACCAACCGTTGCCGGCCGGCGAGCGGGTGGCCATCGTGGGCAACGCCGGCGGTGTGAACGTGCTGTGCGCCGACGCTGCTGACGCGGCCGGGTTGTCCGTCTCCACGTTGCCGCCGGACGTGGCTGACGCGATCCGCGCCGCCGCGCCCGCGGCCGCCGCGGTGAGCAATCCGGTCGATCTCGGCGCGGGCGCAACACCAGAAGCCGTGCGTACGGCGATCCGCGCGGTCGCACCCCACGTCGACGCGATCGTTGTCGCGTTCGGTGCCACACTGGCCAACGATGTCCCGGGGATCATCGGGGCGATCGGTGAGGCCCTCGATGACATCACCCTTCCGTCCGCCGTGGTACTGCTCGGTGTCGATGCCGCGCCGACACGTCTCGGCGCGAAGCGCGCACCGGTGTACCCGTTGCCAGAAAACGCGATCGGCGCGCTGGCGCGTGCCGTTCGTTATGCCATGTGGCGGGCTCAACCGCTTGGACATCGCCCGGACCTGGACCGGATCGACCTCGCACGGGCCCAGACCATGATCCGCGATGCAGTAGCCCGTGGTGGCGGCTGGCAATCTCCGACGTTTGCCGCCGACCTACTTGCCTCCTATGGGATTCCGGTGGTCGCGCAGCGTGAGGCCGCCACGGAAGCCGACGCCCTCGCCGCTGCCGCCGAGATGCGGACGACTGTCGTGCTCAAATCGGCAGACCCGAACCTCGTCCACAAGAGCGACATCGGCGGCGTACGGCTGGGCCTG
>DATCXD010000552.1:0-4372 GCA_036566005.1 Micromonosporaceae bacterium
GCCGACGACGCCGTGCGGGACGGCTGGGCAAGACGAAAGCGGAGCCGGCCGGTGCCGACTCCGCTTCCTGGACTTCGCTGTGGCAATCGGGGCGTGCTCCCGATCGCCCCGCTTCAGCTGCAGCCGCTGGTCGAGCCGCAACCCTCGCATACGTAGCAGCTACCGGCCGGTCGCATCTTCGTGCCGCAGGTGAAGCACAGTGGAGCGTCGGCGCCCTTACCCTGCACCAGTTCCAACAATTCCATCGACGAGCCGGCGCGGGCGGTCGGCTTGGCGGTGTCCCCCGATGGCGTCGCCGTGTCCGATGCCTCCGTCCGTGCCTCCGCTGGCGCGGCCGACTTCGTCGACTCGATCGGAGCGGCCTCGACCGGTGCCGCCTCGATCGGTGCGGACGACGCGAGAGCGGCGAAGTCGACGTGCTCCTCGACCGGTGCCGGCGACGCCGACGCATCCGCCACGGCGGCTTCGGCCCGCAGTTGTGCGGTGCGCTCGGCCGCGGTGAAGATGCCCAGTTCGCTGCGCCGCTCGTACGGCAGGAAGTCCAGCGCCAGACGCCGGAAGATGTAGTCCAGCACCGATGCCGCGATCCGGATGTCCGGGTCGTCGGTCATGCCGGCCGGCTCGAACCGCATGTTCGTGAACTTCGAGACGTACTTCTCCAGCGGCACGCCATACTGCAGGCCGATCGAGATGGCCACGGAGAACGCGTCCATGATGCCGGCCAGGGTCGAACCCTGCTTCGACATCTTGAGGAACACCTCGCCGAGCCCGTCGTCCGGGTAGGACGACGCGATCATGAACCCCTCGGCACCGCCAACTTCGAATTTCGTCGTCACGCTCGGCCGCGCCTTCGGTAGCCGCTTGCGGGTCGGCCGGTATTCGACGACTTTCTCGACAACCTTCTCGGCCGGCGCGGTCTCGGCGACCACGGCCGCCTCGGCCTTCGGCTTCGCGTTCGACAGCGGCTGACCGACCTTGCAGTTGTCCCGGTAGATCGCGAGCGCCTTGATGCCGAGCCGCCACGCCTCGAAGTAGATCTCCTCGATCTCATCGACCGTGGCCGACTCCGGCATGTTGACGGTTTTCGAGATCGCGCCGGAGATAAACGGCTGCGCCGCGGCCATCATCCGTACGTGCCCCATCGGTGCGATCGAGCGTTCGCCCATCGCGCAGTCGAACACCGCGTAGTGCTCGGCGCGAAGCCCGGGCGCACCAACGACGTGGCCATGCTCGGCGATGTACTCGACGATCGCCTCGACCTGCTCCTCCTGGTATCCGAGGCTGTGCAGTGCCTTCGGCACCGTCTGGTTGACGATCTGCATCGAGCCGCCGCCGACCAGCTTCTTGAACTTGACCAGCGCCAGGTCCGGCTCGACGCCGGTGGTGTCGCAGTCCATCATCAGGCCGATGGTGCCGGTCGGCGCGAGCACACTCGCCTGCGAATTGCGCCAGCCGGCCTTCTCACCGATCTTGTTCCCGAGCGCCCACTGCTTCGTCGCCTCGGCCTGCACGTCGGCGGCCACATCGCCGTACACGTCGATCGCGGCGTTCGCGTCGGCGTGCTGGTGCATCACGCGCTTGTGTGCGTCGGCGTTGCGCGCATATCCGTCGTACGCGCCGACGACGCCGGCCAACTCGGCCGACCGGCGATAGGCGGTGCCCGTCATCAGCGACGTGATCGACGCCGCGACGCTCCGGCCACCCTCCGAGTCGTACGGCAGACCGCTCGCCATGAGCAGCGCGCCGAGGTTGGCGTATCCGATGCCGAGCTGCCGGTACGCCCGCGTGGTCGCCCCGATCTTCTCGGTCGGGAAGTCGGCGAAGCAGATCGAGATGTCCATCGCGGTGATGACGAACTCGACCGACTTGACGAACATCTGCGTGTCGAACGAGCCGTCACCGCGCAGGAACTTCATCAGGTTCAGCGACGCCAGGTTGCACGACGAGTTGTCCAGGTGCAGGTATTCGCTGCACGGGTTGGACGCGGTGATGCGCCCGGTCTCCGGGCAGGTGTGCCAGTGGTTGATCGTGTCGTCGTACTGCAGACCCGGGTCGGCGCACTCCCAGGCCGCCTGCGCGATCTTGCCGAACAGGTCACGTGCCTTGACCGTTTCGATCACGGAACCGTCGAGGCGGGCGCGCAGGTCGAACGGCTCGTTGTGCTCCACCGCGTGCATGAACTCGTCGGTCACCCGTACCGAGTTGTTGGCGTTCTGGTATTGCACCGACACGATGTCAGCGCCGCCGAGGTCCATGTCGAAGCCGGCGTCGCGCAGCGCGCGGATCTTGTCCTCCTCGCGCGCCTTCGTCGTGACGAACTCCTCGATGTCCGGGTGATCGACGTCGAGGATGACCATCTTCGCCGCACGCCGCGTCGCACCGCCCGACTTGATCGTCCCGGCGCTCGCGTCGGCGCCACGCATGAAGCTGACCGGACCGGACGCCGTGCCACCCGACGAGAGCAGCTCCTTCGACGACCGGATGCGCGAGAGGTTCACACCCGAGCCGGAGCCGCCCTTGAAGATCAGACCCTCTTCCTTGTACCAGTCGAGGATCGAATCCATCGAGTCGTCGACGGCGAGGATGAAGCACGCGCTCACCTGCTGCGGCGACGCCGTCCCGACGTTGAACCACACCGGCGAGTTGAAGCTGAATACCTGGTGCAGCAACATCCAGGTCAGCTCCTCGCCGAAGACCGCGGCGTCGCCGGGGGTCGCGAAGTATCCGTTCTCCTCGCCCGCCGTGCGATACGTGTTCACGACGCGGTCGATGAGCTGCTTCAGGCTCGACTCGCGCTCCGGCGTGCCCAACGCGCCGCGGAAGTACTTCGTCGTGACGATGTTCGCAGCGTTGATGCTCCAGCTGTCCGGGAACTCGACGCCGTGCTGCTCGAAGTTGATCGAGCCGTCGCGCCAGTTGGTCATGACGACATCGCGCCGTTCCCAGGTCACCTGGTCGTAGGGGTGCATACCCTCCGTCGTCCACACCCGCTCGACCCGGAGTCCGGTCGGCGCTTTGCGGCTCTTGCCCCGTGCCGACCCATCCGACGCCGCGCCCACACTCTCCGTCATTCCCGGTCCCCCTCGATCCTTGCTACCCATGTCGATCCTGCCCTCGTCTGTTCCCAGTCGCTCGCCTAACGCCGCCGTCTCCGCCGCGCTCGGCATCGGCTGTACCGATAACGCCTCGCGGCTGCGCTACGCATCGGCTCTGTCACTGCGCCTCGCGGCGGGCAAAGAAATCCCAATTCCCCGCCGCCGCGACGCTGTTGCGCTCCCGACCGGCCGGGCTCAGCCCGTTCCCGCGGGTACGCGGCTCGTGCCGGCGCGCGCCGGCGGCGCCTTGCCGCCTCCGCCACTCGATCCGTCCGGTGGACCGGTGGCCGTCCGGTCGCCGGCGGAGACCGATCCGCGATCATTGACCACGTCACGGTCGACTGGGTCGCCGCGGTCCATCGGGCGCCGCAGCGCGGCGATCTCCCGTTCAAAATCGGCCAGCGAGTCGAACGACCGGTAGACGCTCGCGAACCGCAGGTATGCCACCTCGTCCAGTTCGCGCAACGGACCGAGGATCGCGAGCCCGACCTCCTGGCTCGGCACCTCGGCCACCCCCCGGGCCCGAATCGACTCCTCGACGCGCTGCGCCAGGAGCGCGAGCGCATCATCGTCCACGGGCCGGCCCTGGCAGGCCTTGCGGACGCCACTCATGATCTTGTTACGGCTAAACGGCTCGGTGACGCCACTACGTTTGACGACGGCGAGCACCGCCTCTTCGACAGTGGTAAACCGCTTGCCGCACTGCGGACACGAACGACGGCGTCGGATGATCTGGCCGTCCTCGGCCTCGCGGGAGTCGACGACCCGCGAGTCGCCGTGCCGACAGTAAGGGCACCGCATACCGATCACCTCCCGACCACTCTGCTGACAACCCGTCAACGATCCCCGTCAACGAACCCCGCCGACGAACCGTGTCGACGAAACACCGTCGACGAAGGTCCGCCGCGGGCCATACATCGCGGACCACCGTCTGCGACAAAAGCCTCGTTATGCCCGCAATCCTGCCCAATGACCGCGAACGTGATTTCTCTAGGACACGAAAACGGGGTCGACATCAGGCTCGCCACCCGACACCGACATCGGCTCGTATCCCATTCTACTGGCTGGCCGACCCAACCTGTAGGGAACTCACAGCCATGTAACTACTAGATGTGGTGGTTGACGTTAGGCCCCGGACACCATCGGCGCAAGCGTGTCGCGCGTGTCGCGCGGCGGTTTTCACCCCGTGTCGCGCATGGCGTCGGATGGCGGACCGAAACGCGCTGGATGGGAGCGTATGTCCGGCCGCTACCGGCGATGCGAATCCGCCCGCGTCG
>DATCXD010000556.1:0-8535 GCA_036566005.1 Micromonosporaceae bacterium
CGGGCGCGGCAGCGACAACCCGTACGTCCGGCGGCAGCAGCCCGGCCAGCCGCCGTACGAGCGAGTCGCCGACCCTCGCCCAGCCGTCGGCGGTCACGTCCACGTGCGCCACCTGACCGGACGCGTGGACACCGGCATCCGTACGGCCGGCCACGGTCAACCCGACCGCGCCACCGGCACCGAACAGGCGCTCAAGCTCGGCCAGAAGCACACCCGCGACCGTACGGCGACCGGGCTGCGCCGCCCAGCCCGAGAACTCGGTGCCGTCGTAGCTCACGTCGAGACGCAGACGTACCCACGACGGGTTGACCGCGACCGACGGATCGGGCCCGGCACCCTCCGTCTGGAGAGCGTCGGGCCCGGCCGACTGGCGTGACTGGCTCAGGACTCGTTGTCCTTCGTCTCACTGTCGGTGCTGTCGTCGGTGTCCTCGACGGCCGGTTCGTCCGCCTGGGCGGTCGTGCCCGGAGTCTCGTCCTCGTCATCGCCGGCGAGCACGGCCACGGCTTCCGCCTTCGCGGCCTTGCGGGCCGTCGACTTCGCCGGGCGAGCCGTCGTCGTCGGGACCGCGAGCTCCTCGACCAGCTCGATGACGGCCATCGGAGCGTTGTCGCCCTTGCGGGGATTGGTCTTGACGATCCGCGTGTAACCGCCGGGACGCGTCGTGAAGCGCGGCGCGATGTCATCGAACAGCGTCGCCACCACGTCCTGGTCACGGACGACAGTCAGCACCCGACGACGAGCGTGCAGGTCACCCCGCTTCGCCTTCGTGATGAGCTGCTCGGCGAGGGGCCGGAGCCGCTTCGCCTTCGTCTCGGTCGTGGTGATGCGGCCATGGCGGAACAGCTGGGTGGCCAGGTTGGCCAAGATCAGCCGCTCGTGCGCCGGGCTGCCGCCGAGACGGGGACCCTTGGTGGGCGTGGGCATGGTTGGTGCTCCTCGTGTGGTCGCGTGCATCTGGTACGTAGGGGCCGGCCTGCAACCGACCCCTACTGCTACTACAGCTGTTCGGTCTCGCGGTAGTCGTCGGTGTCGTAGTCCGTGTCCGAGAAGCCGTCCACGACGTTGGCCGGGTCGAAGGTCGGAGCCGAGTCCTTGAGACCAAGGCCCATGCCGGCGAGCTTCATCTTGACCTCGTCGATCGACTTCTGGCCGAAGTTCCGGATGTCGAGCAGGTCCGCCTCGGTCCGGCCGATTAGCTCGCCAACCGCGTTGATGCCTTCCCGCTTGAGGCAGTTGTACGACCGTACGGTCAGGTCCAACTCCTCGATCGGCAGCGCAAGATCGGCAGCGAGCTGCGCGTCCTGCGGCGACGGGCCGATGTCGATGCCCTCGGCCTCTTCGTCCAGCTCACGAGCGAGCCCGAACAGCTCGACGAGGGTCGAGCCGGCCGAGGCCAGCGCCGTACGCGGCGAGATCGACGGCTTCGTCTCCACGTCGATGATCAGACGGTCGAAGTCCGTACGCTGCTCGACGCGCGTCGCCTCGACACGGTACGTCACCTTCAGCACCGGCGAGTAGATCGAGTCGACCGGGATGCGGCCGATCTCGGCGCCGACGTTCTTGTTCTGCGTCGCGGTCACGTAGCCGCGGCCCCGCTCGACGGTGAGCTCCATGTCGACCCGGGCCTTGCCGTTCAGCGTCGCGAGCTTGAGGTCGGCGTTGTGCACATTGACACCGGCCGGCGGCTGGATGTCGCCCGCCGTAATGTCGCCCGGACCCTGCTTACGCAGGTACATGCTGACCGGCTCGTCGTGGTCGGAGCTGACGCACAGTTCCTTGACGTTCATGACAAGCTCGACCACGTCCTCCTTGACGCCGGGGATCGTGGTGAACTCGTGCAGGACGCCGTCGACCTTGATCGAGGTGACCGATGCGCCCGGGATCGAGCTGAGCAGCGTACGCCGCAGGGAGTTGCCGAGCGTGTAGCCGAAGCCCGGCTCGAGCGGCTCGATGATGAATCGGGAGCGCGTGTCGCTGATCGCCTCTTCGGCGAGCGACGGTCGCTGTGAGATGAGCATTGCTTCTCTTTTCGTTCGGGGCACCCGCTATTTGATGCCCGTCCAGATACTTCTCGATTGCCACCTTGCTGTGTTGCTGTGTTGCTGCCTTGCTGTGTCGCCGTTCAAACTGGTACGGGATCTTGACCTTGTCCGTCTCAACCCGTTTTGGGACCGGCTCCGCCCTTGCTGGCAAGGCGCACCCGGCCGCCGTGTGCGTCCTTTGCACACAAGGCCCGGAGCAACGCCGCCAGCGAGGTCGGAGGCGATTCCAAACCGATTCCAAAACTTACTTGGAGTAAAGCTCGACGATCAGTTGTTCCTGCACCTGCGTGTCGATGTTGGCGCGCGAGGGCAGGTTGTGCACGAGCACCTTCATCTGGGTCGGGATCGCCTCGAGCCACGCCGGCACGATCTTCGAACCGGCCTCGGCGGCCGCCACGACGAACGGGGTGAGCTCGCGGGACTTCTCCCGGACCTGGACGATGTCGTGCTCGCTGACGCGGTACGACGGGATGTCGACCTTGCGGCCGTTCACCGTGATGTGACCGTGCTTGACCAGCTGACGTGCCATGTCCCGGGACTTGGCGTAGCCGGCGCGGTAGATCACGTTGTCGAGCCGCGACTCGAGGATGCGCAGCAATTCCTCGCCGGTCTTGCCCTGCTTGCCTACGGCTTCCTCGTAGTAACGGCGGAACTGCTTCTCCAGCACGCCGTACACCCGGCGGGCCTTCTGCTTCTCCCGCAGCTGGAGCAGGTACTCGGTCTCCTTCAGGCGACCACGGCCGTGCTGGCCGGGCGGGAAGGGACGCGACTCAAACGGGCACTTCGGCCCATCGCACTTGCTGCCCTTGAGGAAGAGCTTCATCTTCTCGCGGCGGCAACGGCGGCAGTCGGCACCTGTATAACGAGCCATTTCTCTATCTCTCCCTTAGACCCGGCGACGCTTGGGCGGACGGCAACCGTTATGCGGCTGCGGCGTGACGTCGGCGATCTGGCCGACTTCGAGGCCGACGGCCTGCAGCGAACGGATGGCGGTCTCGCGGCCGGAGCCCGGACCCTTCACGAAGACGTCGACCTTGCGCATGCCGTGCTCCATCGCCCGGCGCGCGGCCGCCTCGGCGGCGAGTTGCGCGGCGAACGGAGTCGACTTGCGCGAACCCTTGAAGCCGACCTGGCCCGCGGAGGCCCAGGAGATGACGGCGCCGGTCGGGTCGGTGATCGACACGATCGTGTTGTTGAACGTGCTCTTGATGTGCGCCTGCCCGTGGGAGACGTTCTTGCGTTCTTTGCGCCGGACCTTCTTGACGGGGGCCCCTGCGCGTGCCTTCGGTGGCATATTCGAATGCGCTCCTAGATCCGCTTAATGAGAGTTGTTCGACCTTGCTCGCAACCCGCCAGCGCACCGGCCAGGGGCCGCGGCATACCGGATCGAACAAAAATCACTTCTTGCCGGCCTTCTTCTTGCCGGCGACGGTGCGCTTGGGACCCTTGCGGGTGCGCGCGTTGGTGCGTGTCCGCTGACCGCGGACCGGCAGGCCGCGACGGTGCCGGATGCCCTGGTAGCAACCGATCTCCATCTTGCGCCGGATGTCGGACTGCACCTCGCGGCGCAGATCACCTTCGACCTTGTAGTTCGCTTCGATGTAGTCGCGCAAGGCGACGACCTCGTCGTCGGTCAGGTCACGGCTGCGCTTCTCCGGGGAGATCCCGGTCGCGGCCAGCGACGCGAGGGCCCGGGTGCGGCCGATGCCGAAGATGTAGGTGAGCGCGACTTCCATCCGCTTCTCGCGGGGTAGGTCGACGCCGAGTAAACGTGCCATTAGCGGGCGACTCCTCGTGGTCAGTTAGAGGTCTGTGGCGTTCCGCCCCGCCTGCCCGGACGGGCCCCGGCCCCTACCGGGGGACGACCACGAGTCGCATCGACGCTGTCGCGTCGGGGCTCGTCGCGGCTGGAACGAGCTTTCATCAAGTTGTGCTGGGTCTCTTGCTCGGTGTCTTGCTGTGGCGTTGCTGTCGAGCACGGCACATCGCCGCGCGGCGGGCGTCAGCCCTGGCGCTGCTTGTGGCGCGGGTCAGAACAAATGACCATGACCCGCCCGTGGCGCCGGATGACCCGGCACTTCTGGCAGATCCTCTTCACGCTCGGCTTGACCTTCACGGTGTGCCTTTCAGGCTCTCTGGCGTCGCCGCCGGGGTCGACGGCTCGGTCAGGGTTTACTTGTAGCGGTAGACGATGCGTCCGCGGGTCAGGTCATAGGGTGACAACTCCACTACGACCCTGTCCTCGGGCAGGATGCGGATGTAGTGCTGCCGCATCTTGCCGCTGATGTGCGCCAGGACCTTGTGGCCGTTGGCGAGTTCTACCCGGAACATCGCGTTCGGGAGTGGCTCGATGACTCGGCCTTCGATCTCGATGGCCCCATCTTTTTTCGGCATATCCTCCGCTACCTGACGTCAGGTCTATTGACAGGTGCGCCTCGTCCGATTCACGCTCGGTGGTGAGGTCGGCTCCCGCCGTGCTCGGTCCCGTGCGTGCCAGCCGCGGCTCTGTTTCGCCCGCCGAAGGCATGGTGGGCATGACAGAGTGGACGCTGCGCGCCAAGAAGCGAGTGTACGCGTATGCCGTCGGCCCCGGCAAACTCGGCCCCCGCGGTCGGGCGTGTCCCGAGACACACCTGGCGTCGAGCCGCTCACGACATCTAGCTACACCAAGATCATCATGCGCCCAAGATCACCGTGCGTCACGGCGGCGGGCTTGCGGATCTTGAATGGCGACGGCTACTGGACGGAACCGGTGCCGTTGTCCCGGTTCATCTGCCGGAACTCACGCTCGGCCCGGCGGCGGGCCTCCCGCTCCGCCCGCCGGCGCGCGTCCTGGCTGGGGGCGCCGGTGGCCAGCCCTCGAATCGTGGAGGCGAGCAGGACCGCGCCCCAGATTCCCAATGGCCACGCCGGCCAGAAGGAGTCGGCCCCGCTGAGCGCCCAGACGGCCACGAGGATGCACGCGACGGTGATCCAGCTGCTCCACTGGGCGGCCACCCATTTGCGACCGTGGCCACGACCCTGAGTCCCATCGGTGGGCACGGCCTCGCCCGATGAGGCAGGCATCATCTGGCTGCGGCCCGGCGGCGTCGCCTCCGGCAGATCGGTCAGCAGCGCCTTCAGGTCACCGTACGTCCGAGCCGCGTACGTCTCCTTGAGCCGGTCGTCGTACTCGGTCAGCGTCAGCCGGCCCTCGTTGAGCGCACCACGCAGCCGCTCGGCGACGAACTCGCGGTCGACGTCGGCGGCTCGAAGTTTGTCTGGCTCGTGGATGTTGTCCGGATCGTCGGGCACCCTATGAGGATGCCACTTCGTGTCCAGCGCTCGCCAGCCTGATCACCGACACTCCGCCGGCGCGGCTACTAGTTGCCACGCGCCCTTGGCGTGAGCAGATCGCCGAGGCGGGCGGCCCCACCGTCGACAGCGGTGGTCACCCATACGCCATCATCGAAGATCGCCATTGTGTGCTCCACATGCACGGCGACCGAGCCATCCCGCGTGACGACCGTCCACCCGTCGCTCAGCTCGGCCGTCCGCGGCGACCCGTAGGTCAGCATCGGCTCGATTGCCAGCGCCAAGCCGGGGACGAGGCGTGGGCCGTGACCCGGGCGCCCCCGGTTCAACACGTGCGGATCCTGGTGCATCTCGGTCCCGATGCCATGGCCGCCGTAACCGTCGACAATCCCGTACCGACCATGCTTTTTGATCTCGGCCTCGATGGCCGCGGAGATGTCGGTGAGCCGGCCCCGCCCGGAGGCCGCGCCACGCGCCGCGGCAGCGATGCCGGCCCACATCGCGTCTTCGGCGGTGACCGCCATGCGCAGCAGGTCCGGCTTGACCTCGCCGACCGGTACGGTGATGGCCGCGTCGGCGTGCCAGCCATCGACGATGGCGCCGCAGTCGAGCGAGACCAGATCGCCTTCGGCGAGGACCGCCGAGGGCGACGGGATCGCGTGCACGATCTGGTCATTCACCGACGAACAGATGCTGGCCGGGAAGCCGTGATAGCCCTTGAACGACGGTACGGCTCCGGCGGTCGTGATCACGTCCTCGGCGATGGCGTCAAGTTCCGCGGTGCTGATCCCGGCAACTACCGCGGCCCGCATCTTCTCCAGAGCCGCGTGCACGACGAGCCCGGCGGCTCGCATCTTCACGAGCTGCTCGGGCGTCTTGTATTGGATCTCCAGGTCGCTGCTTCGCACGCTATCCACCGTACGGGCGCAGCGCGTCAATCGCTCGCACCGTGATGTCTTCCACAAGTCCGGTCGCGTCGATGCCGACCAGCTTGCCCTGCGCGCCATAGAAGTCGATCAACGGCGCCGTCTTGTCGGCGTATTCGCGCAGCCGGTTCGCGACCGTCTCGGCCTTGTCGTCATCGCGCTGGTAAAGCTCGCTGCCGCACCGGTCGCAGACGCCGTCGACGGTCGGTGCATCGAATTCGACGTGCCAGGTCTTGCCGCAGCCCGAGCACGTACGGCGACCGGAGAGTCGCCGGATCACCTCGTCGTCGTCGACCACGAGTTCCAGCACGACGTCGAGCTGCGTGCCAAGGTCGGCGAGCATCTTGTCGAGTTCCTGCGCCTGCGGCACCGTGCGGGGAAAGCCGTCGAGAAGGAAACCGTCGGCGGCGTCCGGCTCGGCCAGCCGGTCCCGGACCATGTTGATCGTGACCTCGTCCGGCACCAGATTGCCGTCGTCCATGTAGCGCTTGGCCTCGAGACCGAGTGGTGTGCCCTGCGAAACGTTCGCGCGGAAGATGTCGCCGGTCGAGATCTTCGGCACGGCGAGGTGCGCCGCGATGAACTCGGCCTGCGTCCCTTTACCCGCGCCCGGCGGGCCCACCAGTACCAGGCGCATAGCTACACGCCCTCACTCGTGGCCGCAGTCGTACGTCGCACTACCGCAGGAACCCTTCGTAGTTGCGCTGCATGAGCTGGCTCTCGATCTGCTTCACCGTATCCAGCGCGACACCGACGATAATCAGCACCGCCGTGCCGCCGAACGGGAAGTTCTGCTTGTTGCCGCCAACCAGGCCGATGAACAGGTTCGGCAGGACCGACACGATCCCGAGGTAGATCGAGCCCGGGAAGGTCAGCCGGGACAGGATGTAGTCGAAGTACTGCGCGGTCGGCTTGCCGGGGCGTACGCCCTGCACGAATCCGCCGTACTTCTTCATGTCGTCGGCGACCTGCGTCGGGTTGAACGTGATCGACACGTAGAAGTACGTGAAGAATATGATCAACGCGAAGTACAGCGAGATGTTGACCCAGTCGGCCGGGTCGACAACATGAGTGTTGATAAACCGCAGGAACCCGTTCGTGCTGTTCGGATACATGTTCACGATCAACTGCGGCAGATAGAGCAGCGACGACGCGAAGATCACCGGGATGACACCGGACTGGTTCACCTTCAGCGGGATGTACGTCGAGGTGCCGCCGTACATGCGCCGGCCGACCATGCGTTTGGCGTACTGCACCGGTATCCGGCGCTGCGCCTGCTCCATGAAGACGACAGCGACGATCACCGCGACACCGATCAGCAGGATCAGGATGAATACGGTCCAGCCGGCCGACTTTCTGATCGTCCAGCCTTCGCCGGGCAGGCGCGCAATGATCGACGTCAGGATCAGGATCGACATGCCGTTGCCGATGCCGCGGTCGGTGATGACTTCACCGAGCCACATGACCAAACCAGTGCCGGCGGTCATCGTGATGACGAGGATGGTCACCGTCAGGGCGATCGGAATGCCCGGCGTCGCCGGGATGATCGGCGTCTTGTTCTGGTCGCAGGCGCCGCCGAAGAGCGTGCCGGAGCGGGCCAGCGCGACGAACGCCGACGCCTGCAGGACCCCGAGACCGAGCGTCAGGTAGCGGGTGTACTGCGTGATCTTCGCCTGCCCGGACTGGCCTTCCTTGCGAAGCGTCTCCAGGCGCGGGATCACAACGACCAGCAACTGCAGGATAATGCTTGCCGTGATGTACGGCATAATCCCGAGCGCGAACACGGAGAGTTGCAGAAGGGCGCCACCGGAGAACAAGTTCAGCAGGTTCAGAACGTCATTCGTGCTCGCCGCCGAGACGCACTTTTGGACATTCGCGTAGGAAACGCCAGGACTGGGCACCGTCGCGCCGAGCCGGTATATGGCGATCATTGCTAGCGTGAACAGCAGCTTCTTACGCAGGTCAGGCGTACGGAACGCACTGAGAAACGCCGAGAGCACGTACTTCCTCCTGCGCGGAGCGGCCGTCACGTCGACGGCGGGGGGCGAATACTGCCCGTGGTCGGACGCCACGGAATGTGTAGTTACTGTGTGGCCGGACTTTAGCAGTCAGGCGACGGCCAGCGTACCCGCGGTCGGGTGTTTTGCCACCCTCCCGATCGCCGGGCGCCGAGTGCAGTCGTGGCGTCCGGACTGGTCAATCGACCTGTGTCCGGACGCCACGAACGTCGTTGCGGCGGCCGTCAGCCCCGGTCCGCGAGGACCGTGACC
>DATCXD010000583.1:0-2144 GCA_036566005.1 Micromonosporaceae bacterium
GCTCGCCGAGAGATGGCCCCTCGGGCTGGCCAGCTCG
This sequence comes from Micromonosporaceae bacterium, assembly GCA_036566005.1. GTDB lineage: Bacteria > Actinomycetota > Actinomycetes > Mycobacteriales > Micromonosporaceae > DASQPR01. Next base: position 38 of record DATCXD010000583.1, read on the forward strand.
TCACCGCGCACGCTCGTCGACGAGGTCCTCCGTGACGCGGGGCTGACCGGGGCGTTCCGCGCGACCCGGTCGACCGAGGAGGAACGACACGGCAAGCCGGCACCCGACGTGTACCGCAGCGTTGCGGCCGCGCTGGGTGCCGACCCGCGTCGGTGTGTCGCGGTCGAGGACTCGAGTAACGGACTTCGATCGGCCGGCGCGGCCGGATTGATCGTCGTGGCGGTGCCGCGACCGGCCTATCCGCCCGATCCGGACGCGCTGGCGCTTGCGACAGTGACTCTGACCGGTCTCGCGGCGCTCCCGGCCGCCGTCGACCGTCTCGCCGACACCGGTAGCAGGGGCTAGAGACGTCGAACAGCCGAAATCAGGCCCCACGCTGGCCGGGACCGGGCGCCTCGGGTGGGTTGCGGGGAGGTCGCACCGGCGGTGATTGTGCCTGTGTGCTCATCACGACCGCATAGCACCTCGTGCCGTGGGTACGGTACGACGATGATCCTCGTCGGCACGTCGGGCTGGCAGTACAAAGACTGGCGCGGGCGGTTCTACCCGACCGGCATTCCGCAGCGGCTATGGCTCGAGTATTACGCCGAGCGGTTCGCGACGGTCGAGATCAACAACGCGTTCTACCGTCTGCCCGAACGCGACACCTTTGCCGGATGGCGAGCCCGAACCGCCGGCGACACGTTCTGTTTCGCGGTGAAGATGAGCCGCTATCTCACGCACATCAAGCGCCTTCGCGACGCGGCCGAGCCGGTCGCCCGGTTCCTCGGCCGGGCCGAGGCGCTCGGCGACCGGCTCGGGCCGGTCCTCCTTCAACTGCCGCCGACCCTCGCCGCCGACGTGGATCTCCTGGACGACACTCTCCGGCGCTTCCCGGCGTCCGTCCGGATCGCGGTCGAGCCGCGGCACCGATCGTGGTGGTCGCCCGCCATCCGCGCCGTGCTCGAACACCGGCACGCCGCGTTGTCCTGGGCCGACCGGCGCGGGCGGCCGATGACGCCACTGTGGCGTACCACTGACTGGGGCTATCTGCGGATGCACGAGGGTGTCGCCCAACCACGGCCCGGCTATGGGCGCGCGGCGCTCGCGTCCTGGACGGACCGCATGGCCGACGCGTTCGATCCGGTCGGCGACCACGACGTGTACGTGTTCTTCAACAATGACCACGGCGGCGCGGCCATCCGGGACGCGACGACGTTCGGCGGGCTGGCAATCCGCCGCGGGATCGCGGTCAGCCGCTACCCGACGGGGCCGCCGGAGCCGGCTGACCGGAAGCGGCCTCGGCCGGCAGCGGTGTGAGCCGGATGGTGATGACGTGTGCGACCACGACGGCAACGATCACCAACGGCATCACCGTCACGCCGTCACCGCCGAGAAACAGCGTCGTCAGAAGCACGGCGGTGAACGGCAGCCGCAACATGCCGACCGCCATCGCGCCCAGGCCCATCGCGACACCGGGGATGAGTCCGAGGCCGGGCAGGTGCGACATCGCGATGCCGCCGGCCGCACCCAGAAACAGCGCCGGGAAGGTCGGTCCGCCGCGGAACGCCACGAGACTCCCGGCGTACGCGAGGCCCTTGCACAGCAACAGCAGCAGGAGGGCGCCGATCGAGTAGGCGGATGCGTGCTCGATCAGCGACGGTAGGTCGGATTGACCGGAGAACAGCACGTCGGCGTTGGTGTGGTTGGTCGCCGCGGTGTAGCCGATGGCGAGCCCGGCCGTCGCCAACCCGACCGCGACGGTGAGGGGAATCGTCCATCGCTCGATGAGCGGGCGGATCGTGGCCGCGATCCGGCGGAGGATCCAGCACGCCAACGCGGCCAGAACGCCGATGGCTAGCGCCCAACCGAATTCCGCCACGGTTGGTCGTGCGGTCGACGGCAGATCGGGGATCGCGAGCGAGAACGTACCCTTCCCGGTGATCGCATCGAGACCCGTGAAGATCAGCGCGCCAATGCCGGCGCCGAGCAGACCGGGCACCAGAGTCACACTCGCCATCGCACCGGCCACGCCGGTGATCTCCATCAACAGGAACGCGCCGACCAACGGTGAACCGAGCAGTGTGCTGATCGCTGCGAAACTGCCGGTGGCCGCCACCACCGCGGC
>DATCXD010000590.1:0-11782 GCA_036566005.1 Micromonosporaceae bacterium
CGCGGCGGGGCGCCGATCTCGCCCGCGCTGCGTCGGTCGGCCCAGACCGCGCCGGTCACGGTGGAGGTCGCTGCGATGAATGTGGTCCACGCGAGGCTCGCCAGCCACACCTCATCCGAGGTCCCGGACTGGCCCGGCATCCACGAGATGATGCCCAGGCCGTACCCGAGCCCGAACTGAGCCGCGGCCGCTCCGGCGGCCGTGCCGACAGCGAGCCCGACGGACGATGTCCAGCCGAGTTTGGCCATGCCGGGGAGCGTACTGGCAAGCGGGGGGGAAGGCGAGCCGACGAATTCGCCGCGATGGGGCACACTCGTGGGGTGAATTCGCCACCGCCGACTAGCAACCATCCGTCCGCTGGCCCGCCAGTGCCCCGTTCCGGGACGTCCGCCGGCCAGGTCCTCGGCATCGTCGCTGCCTTTCTGGTGCTGGCGGCGGTCGGGGCGACGCTGGGCTGGAAGTTGACGACCGTGGCGCCGGCAGCAGCGGCTCCGCCGCCCGTTTCGTCATCATCGGCGTCGGCTGGCCCATCGGAGTCACCGCCGCCACAGCCTACGAAGGCCCCGCCCTCGACGCCCACGACGACACCGGGCAATGACGGATCCGTGATCCCCGACTTCGCGGCGGCGGGCACGCTCTTCACGGACGCCCGTAACGAGCTACGCGGGCGTGGTATAGCAGTCGATCTGATCTTTGCCAGTAGCGGCACCGCGCAGACGGTCAATCACACGGATCCGGCCGCCGGTTCGCCTGAGTCGCGTGGCATGACGGTCAAGATCTACGTCAATGGCGTCGCGCCGCCGCTGGGCGTCCCACCCATCCCGGACGACACGAAGTGCTCGGATTGGGGGCGTCAACTCGCGAGCATCGGCTTCCTGATCGCGGGCTACCACGGCGGCAAGTCGAACCCGGTGACCGCGGAGTCGCCCGACCAGAACGACCCCGACACGGTCTGGAACGAGCAGATCACGCTGACCTGCGGCGATGACCACCCGCAGCCGTCGTCGTCACCCTCGACACCGGACACGAACCCGTCGAGCGGATCGCCGTCACCCAGCGCCGGGCCGTAGCTAGATCAAGATCTTCCGCGGGTACGGACATGAGCCGGTCCCGCCCCGGGCGGCGCCTTCGGCGCGATGCTCCGCCCTCGGCGCGGGCACTCGCGTCGATACGCCCCGGACCGATCGGGTGGAATCGGGCAACTATCGTCAAGGCGTGGAAGATCAGCCACGGTCGCCCGGTGATCCGGACGACCGGGATAAAGGCACGCCGCCCGGCACGCCAGGCGGCGTCGACCCGGACGCCACCCAGGGTTTCGATGCCGCGGCCGCTGCGGCCGAGCCGTCCGGGGGTGCGAACGCCGACGAGGCGTCCGACGGTACCGGAAGCCACGTTGCTGGTGACGACCCTCACGACGGCGACAGCACAACCCGCCCGGGAGGAGCCCCGTCCGGCAGCGACCTTGACGCCACGCAGATCGGCCCGCCGCTCGACCTTGACGCCACGCGCGTGCGGCCGCCGCTAGACATCGATGCGACCCAAGCGGCACCGGGCGTCGATCCCGATGCGACTCGCTACGTGCCGACCGTCGACGACTCGACCGCGATATTGCCACCGACGGCACCAGACCAGACCGCCGTCGGCCCGACGGTCCCGGAAGGCTGGCAGGGTCGGGCGATCGTACGGCCCGGAGGATCGCCGCCCACCCGGCCACCCGACGACGGTCGGCCGAACCAATCGGGACGAGCCTGGTGGCTACCGATCCTGCTCGGCGTCATCGGCCTGTTGCTGATCATCGGCCTCGCCTATGGCTTGGTTCTCGCGACCCGGGACAAGGACAGCACGCCAACCCCGGCACCGTCACCGACGGCCGTGCCGACCTCGGTGGCGCCGTCGACGACGCCACCGTCGACACCGCCGAGCACGCCGCCGTCGACGATCGCGCTGACGACCGTACCCGGTGGTCTGACGACTCTTGATCTTCAAGGGGCGGAGGACGCGCTGACGCAGTCCGGCTTGAAGTTCACCACGGTGCCGCAGACCACGACCGATCCCGGCCAGGTTGGCCGGGTGCTGTCGACCGACCCGCCGTCGGGTGCGCAGGTCGCTCCCGGATCGACGGTCACGCTGACCTATGGAGTGGCGCCCTCGGCATCGCCGTCCGCGGCGCCGTCCAGCGCCGGGGCTGCCCCCTCGCCCAGTTCGTCCTGACGCATGTGCGTGGCGCCGCCGTACCCGCTATCTCGGTGCGCAACGTCCCCATAGGCCGCGGTGAGCCGCGACCGCGCCGGCGATAGCCTCCTTTATCGCGTTTTGACGGGCGATATTCGGTTTCATGGTGTCCGGTCGTACGTAGCCTCCTTCGGCCAGCGCGAGATTGACGAAGGTGCCGGCGCTGTTCCACACGTAGAGCAGGTAGCGCTGATCAGGGTCGCGAAGGCGAGCGTCCGCGATCACCCACACTCGACTGCCGATCGGCGTGAGTCGCAGCAATGCGCGGAGGGCGTCCTCGGCAAAGCATCCGGCCCTGCCGCCGGCCGCCCCCGGCACGGGTGCCGCGATTCCGATCAGCCGTACGACAACGGCTGTCGTTGTTGGGATCGGCGATCCGGTGGTCGCGGGTTGGACGCGAATGGAGTCACCGTCGCTGGCGCCGAGGACGGTGAGTGCCTGAGCGTTCGTCGGGACGCCGATGGGTCGCTCGGTGACCGAGCGCTGGGCTGGCCCGGATGAACGGACGGCGTTGGTGTGCCGCGATGTCCCACCACCGAGTTGGCCGTTGGTCGCCCACACGATGCTCAGGCCGGCAACAACGAGCACGGCCAGGCCGACCAGCGTGCCGACGAGTTCACGGATCCGGTGCGGACCGTCGGGCGATGGGGGTGGCATCACCACAGCCTGCGGCGGACAGCACATGCGGTTATCCGCGGGTGGCCGCGATCGGCCGGCGAGCCGTCGGGCCGCTCGGCGCCGAGTGGGCACGCGCCGGTGCCGCGGCGCTGGGATATTGACTGCGCGATGACGGGCCCCCGAAACGTTCGCGGGTCCGAGTAACGCGGGGTGAAACTAAGTGGGTCAGTCGATCGTATAAGCGCCAGCCGCTGGTGGGCTTCGCTTGACGAATAGGCATGAAGATCGAATAACAGTCAGTGCTAACAATGCGTCGAAGCGCCGGGCGCGCCCGCACGAAACGTGCGGGCGGACTACGGTCGAAGTGCAGCCGCCTGGTTGATAACGCCGCCGATGGCGCCACTGGAACCGCGACGCGCGCCGACGAACCGCGACGTGATGGCCGGGTTTGCGGGCTGCAGGCCGCCGACCTGAACGAAGATCGACCGACGGTCGACCGCCTCACCGACCGCGTTCAGCTCATATCCGTCGAGCCAGGCCCATCCGTCGTAGGTGGACCAGTCGTGAACGCGGATCACTCGGAACAACAGCGGCGTCGCCGCGAACTGGACACTTGCTGCGCGGGTCACTCGGATGACCTCGCCGGACCGGGGTATCAACCTGAACTCCCTCGCGGTGGGCATGGCTCGGTTCGCCCGGCATCCGCCTCCGCCGTTCGGGCGGTCGCCGGGCCCTTATGGTTCGAGCTGATGCGGTGGCCGTTCCGCACCATGTGGTGCTTCGTTTACCCGTCGAACGCGAGCGATCGTTGGGTGTTGATCGCCAGCGGGAGCCGGGCTCGCACGTGGTTGAAACGCCTGACAACAGCGTGCATCAGGAATGTGATCAATGCAAGTTGCAGATTTGGACTTGGCACACCCACATTTTTTGTCACCAATTGCGGGCCTTCATCCGCATCCGCGTCGTCCATTCGTGTGACGCGTTGACGAGGTGCGACTGCCAAGATCTCTACAAGCCGGTGTAGTCTCACCGATTCGCGTCGAAGCGACGGTGGCGATGCACCGGCGCTGTGCGCCAGTCCGCTATGCGGTCGGCGCCAGAGTGTTCGATAGTAGGACGTGCCATCGCCGTGTACCAGGTCCGGAGGCGCCGCGTGACCGGTCGTACGAGCCCGACGGTTCGCCGCCGGCGTCTCGGCATGGAACTGCGCCGGCTGCGCGAACAGGCCGGTGTGACCATCGACGGCGTCGCCGAACGGCTCGAGTTCTCTGCGTCCAAGGTGTCCCGGATCGAGACCGGCCAGACTGGCGCGTCCGCCGCCGATGTGCAGAGCATGTTGACGCTGTACGGCATCGGCGGGGCCCAGGCCGACGATCTCGTACAGGTGGCGCGGGAGGCACGCCAGCGTGGCTGGTGGCTGCGCTACGGACACGTCCTCACCGGCGCGTACGTCGGGCTAGAGGCGGGAGCGACATCCATCTGTGCGTACGAGGCCCAGTTGGTACCGGGTCTCATGCAGACCGAGGACTATGCCCGCAACGTCATCCGGGCGACCCGTCCGACGATCAGCGACGATGAGCTGGATCGCCGGATCTATGTCCGTACGGTCCGGCAGTCGCTGCTCGACCAGAACGAACCGATCGACTTCTGGGCGGTTCTCGACGAGGCGGTGTTCCAACGTATGGTGGGCAGCGCGCCGATCATGCGTACGCAACTCGAGAAGCTGGTTGCCATCAGCGACCGGCCGAACGTCACGATTCAGGTGCTCCCGTTTGGCGTGGGAGCACACGTCGGCATGGATGGCACGTTCGCGATCCTCGAATACGAGGAGATCGCGGACCCGGACGTGGTCTTCGCGGAGAACGCCGCCGGTGGACTGTTTCTGGAGAAGGACGACGAGTTGCAGCGATACAAGTTCATCTTCGATCGATTGCAGGCGACCGCACTTCCGCCGGCTGAGTCGGTGGAGTTCATCGCCGCCCGAGCAAGGGAGCTCACGTGATAGTCGAAGCCAAGGGCCTCCGCGTCGACCTCAGTAAGGCGACGTGGAAGAAGTCCAGCCACTCCGAGGCATCCGGGTGCGTCGAAGTAGCGTTTGTGGACGGTGCGATCGCCGTTCGTGATTCGAAGGATCGCAGTGGACCCACACTGATCTACACGCCGACCGAGTGGGAAGCCTTCGTCGGCGGCGTACGGGACGGCGAGTTCGACTAGCCGAGAAGTTCATCCGGGATCCGATCTGCACAGTGGGGCGCCGTCGCCACGGCGCCCCACTGTCGTTTTCCGAAGAGTTCGGCATTTCTGGATATATTGGTAAAGGCTCAACGGCGTGGCCTGTCGCGATGAGCCTCGTTGTATCAGACGTACCGTCCTGGGCCGCCGTCCCGCCGTCCCGACCGACACCTCCCGCTTTTCGTGCTGGACAACGGCTTCTGGACCACCGTTCGCCGGACAACTTGGTCCGGCTCATCGACGTAGGCAGGCACAAATGATCAAGAACAGCTCCGAAGTAGTCGGCACCAACGGATCCGGACCCGACGACCGGTTCGCCGGCCAGTCCTCGACCTACCGCAGCAACCAGCGCCGCGACGGCCACGCGCTGCCGGAGCAGGGCGGCGGCGGCGAGCCGGACCGCAAGAACCCACCGCCACTCGACGACATGGCGAGCATGCCCACGATGCTGGAGCCGCCTCCCGTTGCCGCTCCGACCATCTCGATCAACGACCTGGACTCGCTGTCCGAGCCGGTGTTCGGATCGACATCCTGGCTCGACGACTCGCCGACCGGCACGATGGCCGATCACCCGTTGCTGCGCGGACTCCTGATGGAGTTGCCGGCGAAGGGCTCGATGCCGGACGAGGAATGGCTCGACCGCTGGTTCGACGCGGCCCGGTCCATCTTGGACTTGCTCTACGCCCAGCACGCCAATCGGCTGCAGCAACGCTGAGCGACCCGCCGTACGCTCGGGGAATGACCGACCCCGCGGCGAAGATCGAGTTGCACGTCCACCTGGAAGGAACGATCCGAGCCGGGACGCTGCTCGACATCGCCCGCCGCAATGACCTGCCACTGCCGGCCGACACGGTCGACGGGCTGCGCTCGCTCTACGAATTCACCGACTTCAAGCACTTCATCGACACGTGGATCCTGACCACGAACTGCCTGCGGACCGCCGACGACTTCCGGCAGGTGGTGGTCGACTACGCGGCCGAGGCGGCGTCCCTGGGCGCGGTCTACATCGAAGGCATCTTTTCGCCGGTCGAGCGCGTCGCGCGGGGCGTGCGGTGGGAAGACCTTTTCCACGGGTACGCCGACGGCGCGGTCGAAGCCTTCGAACGGTACGGCGTCACGATCCGATTCACGCCCGACATCTATCGCGAGGGTCCGATCGACCTGTCGGAGGAGGCCGCGCGGATGTGTGTGCGGTTCGCCGACCGTGGCGTCGTCGGGTTCGGCATCGGAGGCTACGAGCCCGGGCACCCGATCGCCCCGTACGTCAAGGCGTTCGACATCGCGCGCGACGGTGACCTTGAGTTGGTGCCGCACGCGGGTGAGGCCGCCGGGCCGGATTCCATCCGTGAGGCGCTCGCGCTCGGCCCGCGCCGGATCCGCCACGGCATCCGCGCCGCCGACGACCCGGTGCTGCTGGCCGAGATCGTCGAGCGCGGCATCGTGCTCGACGTCGCCCCGGTGTCGAACCTGCGTACGGCCGTGGTCGCGACCGTCGACGAGCACCCGCTTCCGCGACTGCGCGCGGCCGGGGCGATCTGCAGCATCAGTACGGACGACCCGGCGATGTTCGACACCGACCTCGCAAAGGATTACGCGGTCGCGGCCTCGCTCGGCGTCACGGCGGCCGATGCGTTCGCCGCCGGCCTCGCCGGCATGCTCGCGGACGAGTCCACCCGAGCGCGCATCGCTGCCCTCGCGCCCCGAGCGGTGTAACCCGTTCCCTTCAAGATCCGTGACCTTGCAGCGGTACGAGCCCTTCGCGCGCCCTGAGAGGCACCTAACGCTGCAAGGTCACGGATCTTGAAGCTAGTGCCGGCCAGACCCGAGCCGCTCAGCCGCGGCTGGGTCATGTCACGACCACTCTGCCCAACCTAGAAGCCATCACACAGCGAACGACGGCGGCCGGTCTTCAGCAGGAGAAGCAGGAACTACGCGCCACACGCGCGCCTTTTGTAGAGCAAGCCGCGCGAGATAAGCCGGATTGAGAATCAGGTATCGGCGCCATAGGCGCGCCGGCTCCAAGCCGAGTCGCCACAGCCATTCCAACGCATAGCGCTGCATCCAGGCCGGCGGCTTACGCAGCAGGCCGGCGTGATAGTCGAACGCTGCCCCGACGGCGAGCATCGGCATGTCCAGCAACGGTCGCATCGCGTACGCGAAGACCTCCTGCCGGGGGCAGCCGAGGCCGACGAGGAGAACGCGGGCGCCGGAGGCGCGGATGCGTTCGGCGATCTCGTGATCCTCACCCGGTTCTGCCGCTCGGAACTTGGAGGGTTCCGTACCCGCGATTTTGAGGGCCGAGAATTTGGCCTGCAGTTCGGCGACGAGCTTGGCGAGTGTTTCGTCGGTCGATCCGTAGAGGTAGACCGGCACGCCCTCGGCCGCGCATCGTTCGAGCACATGCAGCGTGAGGGTCGGGCCGTAGACCCGATCGGCCAGCGCGATGCCGTGCAACACCTTGAGGCCCCATCGCACCGGCTGGCCGTCCGGCGTGACGACATCGAAGCTGTTGAGACGCGCGTTGTGCGCCGGATCGGCGACTCCGGTCATGACACCGTGCACGGCGAGGGCGGTCAGCGCGAACGGTCGCTGCTCGCGCGCGGCGAGGAGCACCTTGTCGGTGGCCGCCGCGTAGTCGATCGCGTCGACCATCACGCCCAGGACGTTGAACTTGCCTTTGTCGATCATCTACGGGTCGCCAGTTCTCAGGTCGCCGGACGCCACTTGTCGACGTTGGCCTCGTAGATCTCGCGCAGGATCATCGGCACGTCGTATACCTGCTTCCAGTCGGGATAGTCGGCCTCGAACGTGGCGTTCGACCCGATCCACCACTGGTGGTCGCCGACCCGATTCGCCTCATGATATTCGGTGACCATCGCCTTGCCGCTGATCTCCTCGGCGAGCGCGAACGCCTCCAGGTGCGAGGCGTTAGAGTGCCGCCCGCCGCCAAGGTTGTAGACGGCGGCCGAGCGGGGGTTGCGGAAGAACGACTCGAACGCGTTGACCACGTCATGGCTGTGGATCGCGTCCCGGACCATCTTGCCCTTGTAGCCGAAGATCTTGTACGTCCGGCGCTCCATGTTGCAGCGCATGACGTAGGCGAGGTAACCGTGCAGCTCAGTGGCCGAGTGGGCCGGACCGGTGAGCGTGCCGCCGCGGAACACCGCCGTCTTCATGCCGAAGTAGCGGCCGTACTCCTGGACCATCACGTCCGCGGCCACCTTCGACGCGCCGAACACGGAGTGCAGGCACTGGTCGATAGACATGTCCTCGCGGATGCCGTCGGCGTACGGGTGCGCCGGGTCGATTTCCCACCGGGTGTCGAGCTCCATCAGGGGCAGCGTGTTGGGCCGGTCGCCGTAGACCTTGTTGGTCGAACAGTGGATCACCGGCGCCTCGATGCAGTGCTCCCGTACGTTCTGCAGGATGTTGAGCGTGCCGACGGCGTTGACGTCGAAGTCCGTGTACGGATCCCGGAGGGCCCAGTCGTGGGACGGCTGGGCGGCGGTGTGCACGACGACGGAGATGTCCTTGCCGTACGTCCGGAAGATCTGGGCGAGCGCGTCGCGGTCCCGGATGTCCGTATCGTGGTGGATGTACGTGTCGGACAGCTCGGATGTGAGGCGAAGCACGTTCCAGGCGGTCGACGCCTCGGGCCCGAAGAACTGGGCGCGCATGTCGTTGTCAATGCCGACCACGTCGAGGCCGAGGCCGGCAAAGTGGCGGACCGCCTCCGACCCGATCAGGCCGGCCGATCCGGTTACCAGTGCGACGCTCACAGTTACCTCCGGTTCTTCCACCCGTTGACCCGGGGGAGCATAGCCGCCATGCGTGTGATCTCGGCGACCGGCGATCAGTCACGGCGGGCGACTAGACACGGCCACCTGCACCAACGAGTGAAGGCCCCGACTCGACGTCGAGGCCTTCATGGACCGCGCTGGTGGGGAAGGAGGGAGTTGAACCCTCACGCCCTTTCGGGCACACGGACCTGAACCGTGCGCGTCTGCCATTCCGCCACTCCCCCAGGGTGTCCACGTTCTTAGGAGCCGAAAATCGCTAACTCGACATATCCCACGATTGCGGACCTAGACGGACAAACGAACTCCGTCTCGGCGACGGCTCGAAGAGTATCATGCCCGCGACGTCGCCGTGTATACGCGCCAGTGCGTTCACCCGATACCATCAGATCCTCTCCCTTGGTGCGAGGAGGAAACCGGTGAGTGTGCTGCAACGCTTCGAGAAGCGGCTGGAAGGCCTGGTCGAGGGCGCTTTCGCGAAGGTATTCAAGGGTGTCGTACACCCCGTGGAGATCCTCAACGCGATGCAGCGTGAGGCGGAGGCCCACAAGGCGATCTTGGCCGGTGGACGGACCCTCGTGCCGAACCGCTACGTCATCGATCTATCGCCGTACGACCACTCCCGCCTCGCGCCCTATGCGGCCGCGCTGGCGCAGGAGCTGGCCCAGTCGCAGGCCGAGTTCATCGGTGAGCAGGGCTGGACGGTCTACGGCGACGTGATCGTGGAGATCGAGCGCGGGGACGGGCTGGACACCGGCATGTTCCGGGTCACGGCCGAGGTCTACACGGGCGGTGACGTCGCGCCGCAGAGCGCGCCGCCACCGTACGACCCCGGTCCTCAGATGGGCCAGGGCTACGACCAGCCGCAGGGGTACGGACAGCCACAGGGCTACCAGCAGCAGCCGGCGTACGGCCAGCAGCCCGGCCGGGGTGTGCGGCTGATCGCCAACGACGGCCGTACGTACCCGCTGTCGATCGGCTCGACCGTGATCGGCCGCGGCGACCAGGCCAACCTGCGTCTGCCCGATGTCGGCATCTCACGTCGGCACGCACGTCTCGACTACGACGGTGCCCAGGTCGTGCTGACCGACCTCGGCTCGACCAACGGCTCGATGGTCAACGGGCAGCGGATCTCCGCTGTCGCGTTGAACCCGGGTGACATGATCCAGATCGGGACGACGACACTGACCTTCCGCGTGGACGGCTGAACCTTTGTCGGAACAGCTGGTCGTCGCGGTCGCGCGAATCGGTCTGCTCGTCCTGCTGTGGATCTTCGTCTTCACGGTGGTCGGGGTGATCCGGCGCGACCTGTTCAGCGGCGGGCGGGCAAACCGCCTGGTGGCGATGCCGCGGGGAGTCGCCACATCGCCCGTCGCCGGTCGACCAGCCAAGGTCCGCAAGGGCCGCGCGGCGCACCAACTGGTCGTCACCGCCGGCGCGCTCGCTGGAACGAAGATCACGTTGGGAGAGGCGCCGATCACGATCGGTCGAGCTGAGGACTCGACCCTCGTGATCACCGACGACTATTCCTCGGCTCGCCACGCTCGACTTGTGGCCCGGGGCGGTCAGTGGTTCATTGAGGATCTAGGTTCTACGAACGGGACCTATCTCGACCGTGCACGCGTCAGTGGCCCCACCCCCGTCCCCCTCGGCGTACCGATCCGCATCGGGCGCACCTCACTCGAATTACGGCCATGACTCTTACCTTGCGTTATGCAGCCCGCAGTGATCGCGGACTGATCCGGGAAGGCAACCAGGACTCGGTGTATGCGGGTCCGCGGCTGCTCGCCGTCGCCGACGGCATGGGTGGCATGGCCGCGGGCGACGTGGCCAGCAACCTCGCCATCGCCGCGATGGCGCAACTCGACGAAGACGTGCCCGGCGACGCCCTGGTCGATGCGTTGCGGGGTGCGGTCGACACGGCGAACCAGAATCTGCGCGACGCGGTCGACGCGAACCCGGCGCTCGAAGGCATGGGCACCACGCTGACCGGCATTCTCTTCTCCGGCTCCAAGCTCGCCATGGTGCACGTCGGCGACTCGCGGGCATATCTGCTGCGCGGCGACGAGTTCGTCCAGGTCACCAAGGACGACACGTACGTGCAGATGCTCGTCGACGAGGGCCGCATCACCGAGGAGGAAGCGAGCGTGCATCCGCAGCGCTCGCTGCTGATCCGCGCGTTGCAGGGATCCGACGTCGACCCGACCTATTCGGTGCGGCCCGCGGTCGTGGGGGACCGCTATCTGATCTGCAGCGACGGTCTGTCCGGCCCGGTCAGCGACGACAGCATAGCGGCGACGCTGCGCGACTATCCCGATCCGGACGAGTGCGCCGAGCGCCTTCTCCAGCTCGCCCTGCGCGGCGGCGGACCGGACAACATCACCGTCATCGTGGCCGACATCACCGACCAGGACATCATCGAGGGTCGTCCCGTCGTCGGCGGCGCCGCGTCGAATGACCGCTCGATCAAGGAGCGGATCGAGTCGACCCCCGCGACCCGTGCGTCAGCGCTCACGCCGCGCCCGGCCTCCGCCGACTCCGACGATGAGGACGAACCGTCCGACGATCCGAAGCACCACCACGGCCGGACACTCCTGCTGCTGGGGATCCTGGTCGTGCTGCTCGCCGGCGGCCTGTTCTACGGATGGTCGTATACGCAGTCCCGCTACTACGTTGGGGTGGACGACGCGAATCAGGTCGCCATCTACCAGGGCGTACCCGGAAAGATCGTGGGTCTGCATCTGAGCAGCGTCTACCGCACGACCGACCTGCACCTGGGCGAGCTGACCTCGTCGGACCAGGAGCTGGTCAAGCAGACGATCCCGGTGGGATCCCTCGGCGACGCGAATCAGGCGGTGGACAAACTGCGTATCGATCAGGTGAACGGCCCCGGTGCGCCGGTC
>DATCXD010000594.1:0-3654 GCA_036566005.1 Micromonosporaceae bacterium
CCGGCAGGCGGATCTGACGTACGTGAACTGCCCGGCCCACCGCTGCAGCCGACCAGTCCGAGTCCGGCCACGAGCGTGAGGGCGGCGACCGTCAGGAGGGGTCGTTGTCCTGTCATGCCGTTGTGACGCGCGAGACGCCATTTCGGTTCCACCGTGTTGGGACGTAAGCCGAAGCTAGATCACGCGCCGCCGATCGTCTGACCGACGGCGTCAAGCGTTGGCCGCGTCGCAGGTCGTCGACCTCGAGGCGGCCTCTGTGCTGCGTCGGTTCACCGAACCGGACAGATTCCGGAGCGGCGGGCAGTCCTGGACCTGGCCGACCTCGTCGACCTGCCACTGGAGCGCGACCCACACCTGCCGCTCCTGTCGCGATGTTGGCAGCTGAAAGGCAACCTCACGGTCTACGACGCGCTGCAGCACGCAGGTCGCGAGCCCGTTCAGGCTCTCCATCACGTCATCCATCGGGCCACGGTGGACGAGCGTGGCCGCGGCCGGAATCGCCGGCAGGTCGACGACGTCGAACGCCGTATCGCGCCGGGGTTCGATCGCGACCGGCATCGCGGCGTGTACGACGACGGCGTCGCTGGTCTCTTCAGCCTCCGGCTCGTAGTACGCCATCGCGACACCGGTCGGCGTCACGCCGGACTCCCCGAGTCGCCGCATGAGCTGGTCGTAGAGCGGGCCAATGGTGGGCGTGATGTGCTCGGGACCGTAGCCGGCCGCGACGGCGGACAGCTCGGCGATGCGGATCGGGGCAACTTCCTTGAGTACGACATCGGCGGTGGGCATGTGGCCCTCCCTCTCGATCAGCCGGAGCCTCGCCTCGACCGAGACCAGCCGGGCCTCGTCTGCGCTCAGCTGTGCCGCGAGCTGGGCTCGACGCAGGCGCAGCATGCCGGTCAGCTCGGCCGCGCTGACCTTGTCGTCGAGGATCGACCGGATCTGCACGAGCGTGAGCCCGAGATCCTTGAGCGCGATCACACGGTTCAGCCGGAACAGCTGTTCGGCCTGGTAGAAGCGGTAGCCGCTGGCCTCGTCGACGGTGTCCGGCACGAGGACGCCGACCGCGTCGTAGTGTCGCAACATCCGCACCGACACCCGGCCGAGCTTGGCGAATTCTCCGATGGTGAACATGGCACGACCCACTTTCGGACCTGACACGGTGTCAGGGTCAAGGCCTTCCGGCACGTGTTCTACATTCGCGGATCGACCGATTCGGCCGCCGCTGGCTACCGGCTCTGGCTGTGATCCGTACGTTTCATCGACGTGCCGTCGAATGGCACGTCATCGGACGACAGCCGGCCGCACGATCGCTCATTGGAACGGTATGTGATCCGTGGCGGCAACGCCGGCTTCGACCGCCTACAGATCCTCGCGCTTAGCCGGCGGCAGACGACGTCGGCGTTGCCGCGCTGGTCCGCCCCCAGTTGTACGGAAATTGGCCGGCGTCCGGGTCACGGAGCGGCGAAGTTCCGTACATTTCGCGGGCGGACGCACGGCGGCAGGCAGGAAGCGGGTCCTTTGACGGTCTCCGGCGGTTAGACATCTCGGGCGCGTCCGGGGCGCGCCGCCCGGGACGCACCGCGGAGGGATCACCGGATGGCCCTGCCACAGTTCTTCATCGCCGGCGTGCCGAAGGCCGGCACGACCGGTCTCTACGCGGCGCTGATCCGGCACCCGCAGCTCTACCTACCGGCGATGAAGGAGCCGAAGTTCTTTCTGTCGGACGGGCGGCCAGCGCGCCGTGGCGGGCCCGGCGACGTGCAGACCTACCAGGAACACGTCTGGCGCCGTGCCGACTACGAGGCCCTGTTCGACGCCGCGCCGGCGACCGCGTTGCGCGGGGAGGCGACACCGTTCTATCTCCACGATCGCGATGCGCACCAGCGCATCCGGCGGCTGATTCCGTACGCGAAGTTCATCCTCGTCCTGCGCGACCCGGTCGACCGGGCCTACTCGAACTGGTCGCATCTCTGGTCGGCCGGGCTGGAGAAAGAGTCGGACTTCCTCGCCGCGTGCGACCGGGAGCAGCGGCGCCGGGCCGCCGGTTGGGCGGACTTCTGGCACTACCTCGACCTCGGTCTGTACGGCGGCCAGGTGCGCGACCTGCAGCAGACATTCGGACGCGACCAGTTGCTCGTCATGCGCTATCGCGATCTGTGCGACGAGCCGGTCGCGACGCTCGACCGCGTCTGCCGATTCCTGCGGGTCGCGACCGGTGTGATCGGTGAGGTGCCACCGGAGAACGTACGGGCCTACGTCGCCGACTCGTCATTGAACGCGGTAGTACGGTTCGCGCTGCGCAACGGCGGTCGGGTCGGGCAGCACTTTCCGGTGCCTGTGCGGCGGGCCGCGAGCGCACCGCTGCTGGCGCTGCTGCACCGCAGCCGGCAGGGCTACCGCAACGACAGTGGCCGACGCCGACCGCGCTTGACCCAGGACCAGCGGGCGCGGCTCCTGCCATACTTCGTCGACGACATCCGGCTGCTGGAATCGGTGACCGGCGACTCGTACGGCGACTGGCTCACCGAACGCCACCTCACCACACTCGACGCAAGCACAAGCGCATCGTGACCATTGACGACTACCCGCTCCCCCGCTGGACCGGTTCGGCGACCGTGGTCGTGCGTGACGTGTCGGGGAAACGTCCGGGAACACCGCACGGGATTTCCCCGATGTCCCGCCGGCGTGCGCGCCTTAGCGTCGGAACATGCGCAAGCTCCTGCTGGGTCTCGGCGTCATCGTCGGCATCTACCTCGTCGGCCGGGCCATCGTGGAACCGTTCGTCATCAACGCGGGCGACCCGTCGACGTACCGCAACGACTGGGGCGGCCCGAGTCTCGCCGGCGTCGTGGCCGTGCACTGTGGGCCCGGTGTCATCGTCGCGGCCGGTGCCATGTGGTCGCTCGTCAGCACGCTCAGCCGGCGCCGCCAGGCGAGGGCATCAAAACGGGACCGCCCGCTCAGGCAGTTGATGATGTGACCGCCGGCCGATGCTGGGGACACGACCGGCATCGTGTCGTCCTCGTCTCGCCGCAGGTGCGTCAGAAGCGGCGCGCTCAACTCGACTAATGCGGGTCCGGTCCGGAGCCGACCGCGGCGTAGGTCCGGATGCCGTCGATCTCCCGTACCGTCGCCTGCCCCTGCGCGACCAGCAGCTCAAGGTGGAGCACGGTCTCGAACACCGCGAGCATCTGGTTGAACGGGTCGAGATCGGCGAACTTCCGCAGCCGTCGCGTCCACCCGATCTGATTGGCCACGTCGAAGCCGGTCGACGCACCGGCCGTGAGCGCATCCGCCATATCGGCGAGGCGCCGGTCGTGGTGCGCGAGCAATGCGTCCACGCGAGCGTGCACCCGCGTGCCGGTCGGTCCGTGGGCCGGCAGCAGTTCCATGTCCGGCAGGGCGCGAACGAGCCGCAACGAGCGGAGATAGTCGCGCAGACCGAGCCGCGGCGGATCGACCTCGAAGGCGACCGACGGTGTGATATGCGGCAACACGTGGTCGCCGGCGAAGAGCACACCGGCGGCGTGGTCGGCGAATACGACGTGGCCGCGGGTGTGTCCCGGCGTCGCGATGGCCTCCAGCGTGCGGTCGCCGACCTGGAACACCGCGCGGTCGGCGATCCATTCATCCGGCGGCTCGAATCCTGGC
>DATCXD010000598.1:0-12087 GCA_036566005.1 Micromonosporaceae bacterium
CCACGGCGAGGCCGTCGATCCCGCTGGACCAAATCCGTAGTCGGGCCGGTCGCCGGACCACGGGATGGGGACCCGACATCCATCGCGGCCGCGTTCGGTATGACCGGATCGCTCCCAGGTCGGATCGTGGAGTGCCGCCTCGGGCAGGTCCTCGACCTCCGGCAACCCCAGCTCCTGGCCCTGGTAGACGTACGCGCTGCCGGGCAGGGCAAGGCTCAGCAGCGCGGCCGCGCGGGCGCGGCGGAGCCCGAGGTCGAAGTCGGCGTCGCTCGACAGCAGCAGGCTGAGCGACGGCTCCAGCGTGCGTCGCTGGGCCCGCGCGTAGCGCGAAACCTCGCGGGCAACGTCGTGGTTGGCCAGTACCCAGGTGGCCGGAGCGCCGACCGACGCGTGTTCCCGCAGCGTCTCATCGATCGCCTCGCGCAGATCGGCGGCCGTCCACGGCGACGTCAGATAGTTGAAATTGAAGGTGGTGTGAACCTCGTCCGACCGCACGTATCGCACGAGTCGCGCGGGCTCGTCGACCCACGCCTCCGACACGAACACCCGGGGCGGCTGGTACGAATCGGCGATCTTGCGCCAGGCACGGTAAATGTCGTGGACGTCATCCCGGTCCCAGTGCGGATGCGGGTGCCAGGGCGGCCGGACGAGTCGACCGTCGAGCTCGATCCGGGCCGCCGGCCATCGCTCGTCGCCCACATCCGGCAAGCCGGCCTCTTTGATCAGCGAGTGCGCGACATCGATGCGGAAGCCGTCCACGCCGCGGTCGAACCAGAACCGCAGCGTACGTTCGAAGTCGGCCCGCACCTCCGGATTCTCCCAGTTGAGGTCGGGTTGCTCCGGCGCGAACAGGTGCAGGTACCACTGCCCCGGCGTGCCGTCGGCCGACGTGACCCGCCGCCAGGCCGGCCCGCCGAAGCGACTCTGCCAGTCGTTGGGTGGCTCATCGCCGTCGATGCCTCGACCATCTCGGAAAACGTACCGATCCCGCATCGGCGAGCCCGGCCCGTCGGCCAACGCCGCGCGGAACCACGGATGCTGATCCGACGTGTGGTTCGGCACGATGTCGAGCAACACGCGCAGCCCGCTGTCATGCGCTTCGCGGATGAGCGCCTCGGCCTCGGCCAGCGTGCCGAAGACCGGTTCGATGTCGCGATAGTCGGCCACGTCGTAGCCGGCGTCGGCCATCGGCGACGGATACCACGGATTGATCCAGATTGCGTCGACGCCGAGGCCGACCACGTATGGCAACCTGGCCCGGATCCCGGCGATGTCGCCGACGCCGTCGCCGTTTCCGTCCGCGAAGCTGCGGATGTAGATCTGATAGATGACCGCGCTTCGCCACCATGCATTGTCCGGACCCCCATCGCCGCCGGACGATGCCGACGGCGACGGAATCCGCAGGATCGCGGGCGTTGCGGGTGGTAGCGAGTCGGTCAACCCTTCACGCCACCAGCGGTGAGGCCGCCGACGATGCGCCGCTGGAAGATGAGCACGACGATGACGAGCGGGATCGTGACCACGATGCCGGCGGCCATCGTCTGCGTGTACGGCACGATGTGCGGTCCGGCGGTGAAGTTCACGATCGCCACCGTCGACGGTGCCACCTTGTTGTTGCCGTTGGACAGGACGCTCGACAACAGATATTCGTTCCAGGACGCCAGGAACAACAGGATCGACGTCGTGAAGATGGCCGGCGCCGCGAGCGGCAGGATCACCAGACGGAAGGCCTGCCCGGGCGTGCAGCCGTCGACCCGGGCCGCCTCCTCCAGATCCCACGGCATCTCCGAGAAAAAGCTCGTGAGCGTGTACACCGCGAGCGGGAGCGAGAAGGAGATTTCCGGCAGGATCAACGCCTGGTACGTGCCGAGCCAGTGGATGTTCGTGAACAACTGGAACAACGGAGTCAAGATCGCGACGCCCGGGAACATCGATGCGCCCAGAATCGCGGCCAGGACGAACCCTTTACCGCGAAACACGAGGCGCGCTAGCGCGTAGCCGGCGAACACACCGACGACCATCGCGATGCCCGTCACCACGGCGCCGATGAGCAAGCTGTTGACCAACGATCGGCCGAACGTGTTGTTCGTCGTATCGAACGCGTACCGGAAGTTGGACCACGTGACGTGTGAGAACCACGGCGTCGTATCGAACGTGTACGCCGGATCGCGGAACGACAACACGAGCATCCAGTAGAACGGGACCAGGCACCAGACAAAGATCAGCGCGATGACGGCGGTCGTGGTGATGTTGCCTCGATTGAATCGCGGCATCCGCGCGCGCATCGTCGGTGGCCGGCTCGTCGGTGGGGTCTGCGTGGGGGCCGGCGTCAGAGTCGTCGTGGTCATGTCACTTCACCTTCGCAGCCTGGGCGCCGAGGATGTTGGCGTTGAATAGCTTCACCATCGCAAACGCGATCGCGAAGATGAAGATGAACGTGATCGTGGACAGCGCCGACGCCGAGTTGATCCCACTGTTCAACTGGTCGACCACCAGGATCGACAACGTCGTTGTGCCGTTGGCGCCCCCGGTGAGGATCTTCGGCAGGTCGTAAATGCGCAGGACGTCGAGCGTACGGAAGATGACAGCCACCGCGAGGGCCGGCTTCACCAGGGGCAGTGTGATCCGCCAAAACCGCTGCCAGGGATTGGTGCCGTCGATACGGCTAGCCTCATACACGTCTGAGCTGATGCCCTGCAGGCCGGCCAGGATGAGCAGCGCGATGAACGGTGTCGTCTTCCACACATCGGCGATGACGATGGCCGACCTCGCCGGCCACAAGGACGAGGTCCACGCGATGTGCGTTCCCAAGACCTTGTTCAGGATGCCCTGCGGGTCGAAGACGACGATCCACAGCTTCGATGTGACGGCGGTCGGGATCGCCCACGGGATCAAGATGGCGGCCCGCACGATTGCCCGGCCTCGGAAGGCGCGGTTCATCATCAGCGCGAAACCCATGCCGATCGCCGTTTCGAATGCGACCGTGACGATGGTGAACCCCACCGTGACCAGCACCGATCCGTAGAACTGCGAGCCCAGCGTGCCGGTCGGGCAGTGGGCGAACCCGTTCGTGGTCGCGCACTGCTGCAGGAGCCAGTGCTTGTAGTTCGTGATGCCGTTCCAGGCACCACCCTGGTCGAAGCTCCCGGTGACCTTATTGAGCCCGGGATCGGTGAGGAACGACTGGTATATCGCCTTGACGATCGGATAGCCGACGACGAGGGCCAGCAGTGCGATCGTCGGCGCGATCAGGTAGAACGCCCGCCGAGCCTGGCCCTTGTTGGCCGGGACCGGCTTCCGCGCGGAGCGACGCACCCGCTTCGCGACCGCGGTTTCCTCCGCGACCGGCTCGGCCTGAACGGGGTCGACAATGCTCATGGCTGCTCCTGCGCATCCTGGGGACAGCATTCGGGTGGGACAGCATCTTCTTCGGCCAGACTTCGGCGAGGGTCGCACGACCCGCCGGAATCCTCAAGGAGTCATCCGGCGGGTCGCGCGACCGCGGTCATGGTTGCTCGGGATCACCCACCCGCGGTGGCGGACGAAATTGCCGCCTGCATGTTCTTCAGAGCGGTCTGCACCGGGACTTGGCCCTGGAGAGCGGCGTAGGCGTTGGTCTCGATGGCCTCGGTAACGCCCGGGTAGTACGGCGTGACCGGCCGCGGGACCGCGGTCTGGATGCTCTTCAGCAGCGTCGGCAGGTACGGGAACTTCTTGACCAGAGCAGCGTCGGAGTAGAGCGAGGTGAGAACCGGCGCGAGCGTGCCCTGGGTGAGGTCGTTGCGCTGGATCTTGTCCGACTCGAGGAACTTGAGGAAGTCGAGGTCGGTCGCCTTGTACTTCGAGTACGTGCTGATAGCGACGCTGTGGCCGCCGAGGCTCGACGCGCCGTGGCCGTCCGGTCCGGGCAGCGGCGCGATGCCGAACTTGCCGATGACCTTCGAGCCCTTGGCGCCGAGGATCGCGTCCGCGTACGGCCAGTTGCGCATGAACATGAGCTGACCCGCCGAGAATGCGTTCAGGCTCTGCGTCTCCTGGAAGCCGAGGGCCTCCTTGGGGATGTAGCCCTGCTTGAACCCGTTGACCAGGAAGTTCAGGCCGTTCGCGGCCTGCGTGGAGTCGACCGTCGCCGTCGTGCCGTCCGGGCCGACGATGGCGCCACCCGCCGCGTTGATCGCCTCGGCCGCGTTGACGGTGAGGCCTTCATACTTGGCGAACTGACCGGCGTAGCAGGCGGGCTTCGGACCGGTGATCGTGCCGGGCGTCGTCTTGCCCTGGCAGTCCGAGATCATCTGGTCCCATGTGGTCGGGGGCGACGACACCAGGTCGGTGCGGTAGTAGAGCAAGCCACCATCCGACGCGTACGGAGCCGCGTACAGCGTGTTGTGATACGTCGCGGCCTTCACCGTGGCCGGCAACAGACCGCTGGTGTCGATCGCCCGGCTGCCGCTCAGCGGGACGATCCAGCCCTTGGCCGCGAACTCCGCCGACCACACGACGTCCACTGTCACCACGTCATAGCCCGGGTCCTTGGCCTGGAAGTGTTGCTCCAGGTCGGACAGTTGCTGGTCGGCCTGGTCGGACTGCTGCTTGATCGTGACCTTTTCATTGGGGTGCGCGGCGTTCCACTGCGCCGCGATGAACGGCATGATGCCGCTGTTGTCTTTTCCGGTAACAAACGTGATCGGACCACGGGCGTTATCGCCGGCGCTGGTTCCTCCACTGCTGCCGCTGCTACCGCCACCGCACGCCACGAGGGACATGGCTGCGACGAACAGGCATGCCGCAGCTGCGGCACCCTTGTATCGCATGTAACCCGCCTTTCAGTCCGGTAATCCGGTAATACGAGTCATCGATTCGATTCGACGCCACATTTCAGGAAAGTTAAAGGCACACGATGCGCGCGTGTCAATGGTCACAATCGACTGTCACACAGTCGTGACCGGCGCGACCTGCGTCGATGTGTCCATCTGGGACCGGCTCACGCGATTGAGCTGCCGTGACCGCGCCAACTCATTCGACATCCGCCGATGCGCGTACAACCGCGACCGTGCCACGCTCCTGAAGGAGCCCTTTGAATAGGGATTGGCAACGCTTCACCGATTCGCCCTCCAGCCGCCGGATCAGCACGTCGATCGCAACCCGAGCGACCTCGGCCGCGACCGGGCCAATGGTCGTCATAGGGGGATTTGTCATCTCGGCCAGCTGCAGCGGCATGTCGATGGACAGCACCGAGAAGTCGAGCGGGATGCGCAGACCGTGCTCGGTCGCGGCGGCCATCACGCCGGGAATCGCCTGCTCGTTGAACGCGATGACCGCGGTCAACGCCGGATCGCCGCGGATGAGCTGGCCGAAGGCGGCCCGCCCGGCGGCGTGCGAACGCTCGCACATGACCGTCGTGAGCACCATGCCGTACGCCGCCGCGGCCCGAACGAGCCCGTCGCGCAAACGCACGGCGTTGCCGCGGCCGGACCTGGTCGCCTCGGCCAGGTTCACGAAACCGATTCGGCGGTGACCGAACCCGCCCAGGTACTCGATGGCCAGGCGAGCGCACTGGTCGAAGTCGGTGTCGGTGAAGTCAGCGCCGCCGGGTGAGTCGGTGCGACCGATCATCGTGAACGGCAGGCCAGCGTCGGTCAGAATTCGCAGGCGCGGATCGCGCATCTGGACTTCCATCAGAAGGGCGCCGTCGATGAGCCCCTGCCGTGCCAATTGGCTCAGGTTGTCGAGCGTATTGGCGTCGCTGGTCCAGAGCAGCAAATGGTAGCCGCGCCGCTGAGCGTGATCCGACGCTCCGATGACATATTCCACCGAACTCAGACCCAATTGCGCGCCCTGGACGGGAAACAACAGAGCGATAATGCGGCTGCGCTTCATCTTCAGGCTTCGGGCGACGGCATTGGGCGTGTAGCCCAACTCCACCATGGCGTCTTCGATGCGTTCCTTCGTCGACTGTGAAATCGGCCGCACGCCGGTCAGGGCATACGACACTGTGCTCACCGATACGCCGGCTAATCGCGCCACGTCCGCAATGGTTGCCATTGCGTGCCCCCCGGATCGATGCCGATAGTGTCCACGACGGCGGTCGCAAGCACGATGCCGGCGGAAAGCGCGACGCCGACTCGCCCGCGGCCACGGTCCCTAGAGAGTGCACCCTGCGATGTCCACCGGGCAACGTCGCAGCGAGTTATCGCAGGTGAAGACGTACGTATTTCTCGGTCGGGACGTCCGCTGCCGAGCGACGGGCAAACCGTCGGCCACGATCTCGGGCCAAACGATCGGCCACCGGACGGCGGGGACATGCGCCGACGACCCAATGTGGATCAGCAGTGCCCGGCCGGCGCGCGGTTCATCGACGCCGTCGATGCGTACCCGATGCGTTTCGACGATATTCGATCCCGGCCGGACGATTGGCGGCTGGCCGGCGGGTCCGCCGCATCGACCGTACCGATATCGCCTAAGCGCGACTGCGACGCTGCTGCAGGTCCGCGGCGACCGTCTTCAAACGGGCCATCGCCACCGGTTTTTTCGTCGGCTTCGCCGGCTGGAGTAGCGACGGCGGGACGTCGACATGCGTCCCGTCGATTCGCGTGAAGCGAATTGTGTGCGCACCGCGCACGCCGGCGACCACGTCGATATGACCAATGTCCGGCCACGGCAGCCACGACTCGCGTCCGACGAATCGGACGGCGACTCCTTCGTCGTCGACCGACAGGTACATCCGCATTCCGGCGATCGCCCAGGCGAGCGCCGCCACCGCCAGCAGGATAGTGAAGACACGGACCGGACCCGACGGTCGCCAGTAGATGTTCAGCGCGGCGCAAGCGGCGACGACGAGGAAGAGGATCGCCGTTTGCCCCGGGGGGATTCGCCAGGAGCGCGTGGCCATCGATCCGGTCGGATCAACCATGGGCCGAGCGTAGCCGACGGAGTGCTCGGCGAGCGGCCGAGATCTCGGCGCCGACCAGCGGCATCGTCATCAGCCGCCCCATCAGACCCACCCGTACCGCTAGGCATATGGCGACGTAACGCATCTCTCTCTTTGCCGTTCGGCTTGACGCATCGCCGGCGGAGGACAAGCGTGGCCAGTGCACAACGGGAGGTTTGTCCGTGCGGGCAGCCATCCACCAGCGCCAAATCTGATGGCAAGTAGACGATGAGGAGTCTGACTGTGCTGACCCTGACCGATGACGCAACCATGCAGATCCGCAACATCATCGACAGCCCCGGGGCACCCGAAGGCTGCGGCGTACGGATCGCCACCGACCCGGCAAGCGGCGCCCTGAGCTTGGCCCTCGCCGCGACCCCGGCCGAGGACGACAAGGTCCTCGACGAGGCCGGGGCACGGGTGTTTCTAGAACCAGAGGCCGCCGTGCTGCTCGACGACAAAGCACTCGACGCCAACACCGACGGATCCGGACAGGTCCACTTCAGCATCGCGGACATGGGCCAATGATGGCCTGACCCCGCCCTGTCGGGGACGCCGCACCACTTCCGCTCCTACTCGCCGACGGACCGCGCCGCACTCCAACGCTGGCGGTGAAACGCCGGTGGCGGCCGTCCGTCGCGGGTACGCCTGCGCCCTTTTCGGCCCCGCGATACACCAGGCCGAGCCCGCAGATCGGCCGGTACGTTACGGATGGCAGCGGCGGTGTTCGGGGGAGTCGGCGTGATCGGTCCAGTGCGTACGGCGGATTACCACACGGCGGGGGAACCGTTCCGGATCGTGACAGCGGGCGCGCCGACTATTCCGGGCACGACGGTGCTCGAACGGCGCACCGCCGCCCAAACCAACGCCGACATCGACGTCGTCCGGCAACTGCTGGTGCGCGAACCCCGCGGCCACGCCGACATGTACGGCTGTTTCCTCGTTCCGGCCAACGATGACGGGGCCGAATTTGGCGTTCTGTTCTGGCACAAGGATGGCTATTCCACCGCATGCGGGCACGGGACGATCGCGCTCGGGGCGTGGGCGGTCAACACGGGCCTGGTCGAGGCCGCGTACGACGGTGACACCGACGTCGTCATGGACGTGCCGTCTGGGCGGGTGACCGCGCGTGTCACTCGCGCCGCCGGCGTCGTGCAACGAGTGGCGTTCCGCAACGTGGGCTCGTACGTCGTGGGCCGCGACATCCTGGTGGCGACGAGCCGCGGCGACGTGCGCGTCGATGTCAGCTACGGCGGTGCCATCTACGCCTCATCGCCGGTGGCCGACGTCGGCCTGACAGTGGACGCCGACCACTACGCGGCCCTCATATCGGTTGGCCGAGAAATCAAGTGGGCGCTCAACGCGAGCGAATGGGCCCGCCACCCGATCGACGACCGGCTGGCCGGCGTCTACGGCACGATCCTCTATGACGATCTCGGACCGGCGGATACCGGGCCGCACCAGCGCAACGTCACCGTTTTCGCGGACGGCGAGGTGGATCGCTCGCCCTGCGGGTCGGGCACCTCGGCACGGTTGGCGCTGCTCGCCGCCGATGGCCGCGTTGTGCCGGGACAGGTGCTCACCCACGAGTCGATCATCGGCACCACGTTCCTCGGCCGGGTGCTATCGGCCGAGAGCACCGCCGCGGGCGACATTGTCGCAACCGAGATCGAGGGTACGGCGTTCGCGACGGCGGAATGCACGTTCGTTCTCGATCCGGCCGACCCGCTCGGAACGGGATTCGTCCTACGATGACCACTCGGGTCAACGTCGCCGCGGGCGGTCGCGAGCGGCAAGCCTTGTCGCGCTATCCGTTCGGGACCCGATCCGGTGGAAACCCGCCGGTGGCGACCGGACCCCAGTCATCGATCGTGATCCGGATGAGCGACTTGCCCTGCCGGCGCATGGCGGCCCGATACTCGTCCCAGTCCGGGTGCTCGCCCGAGATGCACCGGAAATACTCCACCAGCGCGTTTTCCGTCTCGTCACTCGGCATGTCGAGCACGACGGCCGCGCCGTCGACCTGCACGTACGCGCCGCCCCAGTCGTCGGAGTGGACAAGCACGGACGCGGCCGCGTTGCGTCGAAGATTCACCGCCTTGGCGCGGTCGGGATAGGTCGAGATGACGATCCGCCCCTCGTCGTCCAGCCCGCCGGTCACGGGCGAGACCTGAAGCCGGCCATCGCTGCGGGTGGTGACCAGCGTCATGCGATGTCTCCGGCGGACGAAGTCGAGAAGGCGGTCCCGGTCGACGCGATCCGCGGTGGCGATGTTGGGCATGGAGCCGACTCTAGACACCAGCCACGCGACGGCCGCACGGCCTAGGTCGATGGACCTACTCCCCCGCCGGACATGGCCCGATGACGACGCGAGGGACGCGCGGACATCATGAGGTCATGGAACTGACGTATCACGACCTGCCGGGCCTCATGACCCTGATGACGGGCGACGAGAAGCACACGCCGAGCGCGACGTCGACCCTCGATGTGCTGTGGGTCCTCTACGACCGGATTCTGCACGTCACACCGTCGACGGTGGATGCGCCGGACCGGGACCGCTTCCTCCTTTCGAAGGGGCACGGACCGGCGGCCTACTACGCGGTGCTGGCCGCGAAGGGCTATCTGCCGGAGGCGTGGTTGGACGATTTCGGCGGCATCTCTTCCCGGCTGGGCTACCACCCCGACCACAACCTGATTCCCGGCGTAGAGATCTCCAGCGGTTCACTCGGCCACGGCCTTCCACTCGGCGTCGGCATGGCGCACGGGCTGAGCGCCCAAGGTCTCACCTCATCACGGGTCTTCGTACTGATCGGCGACGCCGAACTCGACGAGGGGACCAACCACGAAGCGATCGCGTACGCCGGTGCGATCGGACTCGCGAATCTCACCGCGATCGTGGTCGACAACCAGTCGTCCAGCCATGGCTGGACCGGTGGCGTCGCGTCACGCTTCGAGGTGAACGGCTGGTCGACGTCGACCGTCGACGGCCGCGACCACGACCAGATCGCCGAAGCACTGTCGCGGCGGCACGCCGACCGCCCACACGTCGTCGTCGCCGTTGTCGAGCCGAAGGATTCCTGATGACTGACATGCGTACCGCATTTGCCGAAACGGCCCGAGATATCGTCGCCGACGATCCGCTGGCCGCGGTCGTGTTCGCCGACATCTCGACCGCCTTGTTCGAAGACGCGATGGTCCGCTTCCCCGATCGGCTCATCAACGTCGGAATCCGGGAGTCGCTGATGATCAGCGTCGGCGGTGGTCTCGCGTTGACCGGGATGCACCCGATCATGCATTCGTACACGCCGTTCCTCGTCGAACGCGCCTTCGAGCAGATCAAGCTCGACCTCGGTCACCAGGACGCGGCCGCCGTACTCGTGAGCATCGGCGCCTCCTACGACGTGCCGCGGGCCGGCCGCACGCACCACGGCCCCGGCGACGTCGCGCTCATCGACACGGTGCCCGGCTTCACGGTGCACGTGCCCGGCCACGCAAGCGAGGTGCCGGTGCTCCTTCGCGACGCCGTCGGCCGGGCGCATTCCTCGTACATCCGGCTGTCGGAAGCGACGAACGCCGTTCGGTTGCCGGTCTCGCCGGGGCTCACCGTTGTCCGCCGCGGCAGGCGTGCGCTGGTGATCGCCGTCGGGCCGATGCTCGATCCGGTGCTCGACGCGACCGAGGGCATGAACGTCACCGTTGCGTACGCCACGACGGTCCGGCCGTTCGACGGCGCGGGCGTTCGCTCGCTCGCCGCGACCAACACCGTGGTCCTCGTCGAACCGTACCTGGCCGGCACATCGATCCGCCTGATCGATGAGGCTCTGGTCGATCGGCCCCACCGGACGCTGGGGCTTGGCGTCGCACGAACGGAACTTCGCCGGTACGGCACGGTCGCCGACCACAGCCGAGCCTATGGACTCGATCCCGCCAGGATCCGGTCATCCCTTGACCGATTTCTGGCCACCCCGCCCGCCCACGCTGAGCCGGGAGGCGCATAACGATCGGATCCGCGCCGACCGGACGCGCGTCCGGCTCTATGGTTGGTCTGTGACTGGCAAGCGACGGAGGCTGGCGGTGTCCGTCAAACGTGTGTACGAGTCGGCCGCATCCGACGACGGCTCGCGGGTGCTAGTCGACCGGCTGTGGCCGCGCGGTCCGGCGTCGGCGGCGGCCGGGATCGATGAGTGGATCCCGGCGATCGTGCCGTCGACATCGCTGCGTCGCTGGTTCGGTCACGGCCCAGCGCGCTTCGACGAGTTCCCGCGCCGATATCTGGCGAACTCGCGGACGACGAACACGCCGAGCCGCTGCGGACGGTACGTGAGGCAGCGGAACGTGGGCCGTTGACGGTGCTTACCGCGACCAAGGATGTGTAGCTGAGCCAGGCCTCGGTGCTGGTCGGGGTGATCACGAACGCGCCGTGAACGCCGTGGACCAATCTGACTGGTCGCGACGATTCCAGGCGACAATGGCCGGGCAGCGGCTACCCCGTCGCCGCAATGCTGGAAGGAGCGGGCCGTGGCCAGCACGGGCACCGGCAAACTGACCGCGCGCCAAGCCACCCACCTGTTGGCCGGACGCGACCCCGTCATTGCCCGACTGATCGCGGAGACCGGTGAGTTCACGTTTCCGACGCGGACCGACTCACATTTCGCCACGCTCGTTCGCGCCATTACGTACCAGCAGCTCGCCGGCGCCGCGGCGACGGCGATTCACGGGCGATTGGTTGGCGCCATGGATGGTGAGGTCACGCCCGAGCACCTGCTGGCGCTGTCCACCGAGGAGCTTCGTCGAGCGGGCCTCTCGGCGAACAAGATGGCGTCGCTGCGTGACTTGTCGACCAAGGTCATGGACGGCACGGTCATCCTGGATCCGCGACGCATCGCGCGCATGAGCGACGAGGACATCGTTGCCCGACTCACGGCAGTTCGCGGGATCGGTGGCTGGACGGCAGAGATCTTCCTGCTCTTCCAGTTGCGCCGCTTGGACGTGTGGCCGACCGGCGATCTCGGTGTACGCCGAGGGTACGGCCTGGCCTGGGACGTACCCATGCCGACGCCGAAGCAGCTCGACGCGCTGGGCGAGCTTTACCGGCCCTATCGGAGCATCGTCGCCTGGTACTGCTGGCGTGCGGCCGAGTTCTACGCCGGAGCCAAGGC
>DATCXD010000637.1:0-2270 GCA_036566005.1 Micromonosporaceae bacterium
CGGTGCCCGCAGGAGTCGGTGCGGCCAGCGGCGACGTCGAACCGCCCGGCGGCCATGTTGAGGTGTCTGGCGGCCAAGTTGAGGTGCCCGGCGGCGAAGTCCGCATGCCCAGCGGTCCGGCCGAAGCCGCAGCGATGCCGGTCGCGGCGGTCCCGGCCGACTGATCCACTCGGGGTGCCGATCGCCCTTGAACCAGTTCAGCTCGCGGCGACGACCGCGAGCTGCGCTTTTACCTGGGCCACCGTGGGATTGGTGAGTGCCGAGCCATCGTCGAAACGGACCGTCGGCACGGTCTGGTTGCCACCGTTGACGCTCATCACGAATTCGGCCGCCACGGCGTCCCGCTCGATGTCGACCGCCTCGTATGCGATGCCCTCGCGATCGAGCTGGGTCTTGAGCCGATGACAGTAGCCGCACCACGTCGTCGAATAGACGGTCAGCATTGTTTCGTACCTCCGGGGGGATAGTCGGCAACCAACCTATGCGCGCAACGTCGGAGTGAGCTGAGATGATGCCTAGCTGTGGTGGAAAACTCATCGCGCGGCCCGGTCGGTCCCGCGGCAGCGGCGCGGCGGGTGCTGGCCGGTCTTGACGACGAGCAGCGCGCGGCGGTGACGGCACCGGCCGGCCCGGTGTGCATCCTCGCTGGCGCCGGCACCGGCAAGACCCGGGCGATCACTCACCGGATCGCCTATCGCGCGGTGACCGACGAGATCGAGCCACGCCACGTTCTCGCCGTCACGTTCACCGCGCGGGCGGCGGCCGAGATGCGAGCCCGACTCGCGGCGCTCGGTGCGACCGGCGTCTCGGCCCGGACCTTCCACGCCGCCGCGCTGCGTCAGGTGCGTTATTTCGCACCGCGGATCTTGCGGGGCCGGCCCATGCCGGAGTTGGTGGAGAGCAAGGCGCGGCTCGTCACGCTGGCCGCCGCGAGAGCGGGGGTACGAGCAGATCGCGCGGCCGCGCGTGACCTCGCCGGCGAGATCGAGTGGGCCAAGTCGAGCCTCGTCGAGCCGGACGAATACGCGGTCGCGGCCGCGAAGGCGATGCGCGAGCCGCCGTACGACCCGGCCAAGGTGGCCGCCGTCTTCAGCGCGTACGAGCAGGTCAAGCGCTCGAGCGGCGTGGTCGATTTCGAGGACCTTCTCCGCGCCGCGGTCTGGGCGATCGAGGATCATCCGGACGTCGCCGACCAGGTGCACTCGCAGTATCGGCATTTCGTGGTCGATGAGTATCAGGACGTCAACCCGCTCCAGCAACGACTTCTGGAGGCATGGCTGGGTCGCCGGAGTGACCTGACCGTGGTCGGCGACGCCAGCCAGACGATCTATTCGTTCACCGGAGCGTCCAGTTCCTATCTTGTGGATTTCGCCCGCGCCCACCGGAAGGCGGTGGTCGTGCGCCTAGTGCGTGAC
Source organism: Micromonosporaceae bacterium (assembly GCA_036566005.1). Lineage (GTDB taxonomy): Bacteria > Actinomycetota > Actinomycetes > Mycobacteriales > Micromonosporaceae > DASQPR01. Next base: position 1,416 of record DATCXD010000637.1, read on the forward strand.
TACCGCTCGACTCCGCAGATCGTTGGAGTTGCCAACGCCGTCATCCGCCAGGCCCGCGGTGTTGAGGCGAAACTGCGGCTGGAACTCGTCGGTCAACGGCCGCCCGGTGCCGAGCCGGAGATCCGATTCTTCGCCGATGAACCGGCCGAGGCCGCCGCGGTCGCCGCCCGGTGTGCCGCCCTCGCCTCGTCCGGTGTTCCGGCGCGAGAGATGGCCGTGCTGTTCCGTACGAACGCTCAGTCGGAGGCGTACGAGTCGGCGTTGGCCGAGGCCGGCGTGCCGTACGTAGTCCACGGTGCTGAGCGCTTCTTCGAGCGGTCCGAGATCCGCCGGGCCCTGGTCGCGCTCCGGGCGGCGGAGCGGTCCACGCCGCCCGAAACGCCACTGGTCGAGGCCGTGGTCGCGGCGCTCGAGGCGGTCGGCTGGCGGCCCGATGCGAAACCCGCCGGCGGCGCCGTCCGCGAACGGTGGGAGGCCGTCGCCGCGCTCGTCGGTCTCGCCGAGGAGTTCAATGCGCCCGCGCCGGACGTCGTCGCGCCGGAGGCTGGGCCGTCGTCTGGACGTACCCTCGCAGATTTTGATCTGGAATTGGCCCGGCGGGCCTCGGCCCAGCACGCGCCCACCGTCGAAGGCGTGACGCTCGCATCCCTACACGCGGCCAAGGGTCTGGAATGGGATGCGGTCTTCGTGGTGGGACTGGCCGAGGGCACCTTGCCGACGACCTATGCGAAGACGCCGGACCAACTCGAAGAGGAGCGACGTCTGCTCTACGTCGGCGTCACCCGAGCCCGCGAGTGGCTGTGGATGTCGTATGCGGGTTCGCGTGCGCCGGGTGGGCGCCAACGGCGGGCGAGT
>DATCXD010000639.1:0-4446 GCA_036566005.1 Micromonosporaceae bacterium
CAGGCATTGGTAGGTTCACCCCATGCCACTCGATCCCGGTTACGTCGGCCGAAGTTTTCCACCGACCGTGCCGTACGCCGTCGGGCGGGAGAAGATTCGCGAGTTCGCCCAGGCGATAGGGGCGCAGGATGCGGTCCACGTAGACCCAACCGCGGCGGCGGCGTTCGGTCATCCGGATGTCATCGCCCCACCGACGTTTCCGATCGTGGTAGCCGCGGAGACGATGCGGCAACTGGTCGACGATCCCGGACTTGGGCTCGACTTCTCCCGTGTCGTCCACGGCGACCAACGCTTCACCTATGCCCGGCCGGTCCATGCCGGCGACATACTGACGTGCGTCTGTACGGTCGCGGAGATCACCGAGCGCGGCGGACACGGGTTTCTCACGACCCGTACGGAGATCACGGACGCAACGGGTCAACTGGTCGTCACCGCGACCGCGAAACTCGTCGTACGCGGGGAGTGACCACGATGACCGACTTGGCACCGCAGACGTACGCCATCACCCGTGCCGACCTGGTCCGCTACGCGGGCGCCTCTGGCGACTTCAACCCCATCCACTGGAGTGACCGCGTCGCAACCGGAGTCGGGCTGCCCGGAGTGATCGCCCACGGAATGCTGACGATGGCGTTGGCCGCTCGGGCGGTCACGGCGTGGGTCGGCGGAGACCCGGGCGCGATCACTGACTACTCGGTGCGGTTTGCCCGGCCGGTCGTCGTACCCGATGACGATTTGGGCACGGAGTTGACCGTGACCGGTGTCGTCAAGCACATGGGCGAGGACGGGACCGCCCAGATCGACGTGACGGCGGTGTGCGCCGGCGAGAAGGTGCTGGCCCAGGCCAAGGCATGGGTGCGCGCCGCCGCGATCGTGTCGGCGAGCGGCACGGGATCAAAGTCGGCGAGCGGCGCCGAATAAGCCGAGCGGCACGGGATAAGAGTCGGCGAGCGGCGCCGAATAGGACGAGCGGCACGGGATAAAAGTCGGCGAGCGCCACCGAATAGAGCGAGCGCCAACGAATAGAGCGAGCGCCCCGAATGAAACAGGTGGCGACCGCGGCCACCAGCGCGGCACGCGTCCCGGAGTCGAGCGCAATGGCTCCGACGAACAGTGCGGGACCGGCCCGGCACCGAGCGCCCGAGCGACCTTGTTCCACGTCAAGGTCGCGGTTGGGAAATCGCCGGAGGTACCCGTACACTGGTCGCCCGTGGGTCCTTGGCGACCCCTTGGTCTGGCGTGCCCGCTGTCACCGGCGGTAGCCTGCGGGGCGAAGGGGAGACCTCCCCACAGGGGTGTGGCTCAATTGGCAGAGCAGCGGTCTCCAAAACCGCAGGTTGCAGGTTCAAGTCCTGTCACCCCTGCGTCGGCGGTGCCGATCGGGTAGCCGATCGCGTTCCCGTTGGCCCCGGCAGGCGTCGGTGGCCGGATGCGTCGCATGAGCGATGTGTCGGGCGGTCGCGCGGCCCTGGCCACATCGTGAGTGTGTGCCCTGTTTGGGGTCAGCGCCGCGATGCCCGACAGACCACCCGCGCAGCAACACACCACCCCGCAAATGGAAGAGGGCGAAGTGGCCGAGAGCAACCGACGCGGCAAGCGCGCCGTGGACGAGCACCCCGATGACGAGGTGCTCGCCGACGCTGTCGCCGACGACGAGCCGGACGACTTCGATGCCGACGCCGACGACGAGTTCGACGATGAACTGGACGGATCGGAAGCGGCGACCACGAGCCGGCGCGGCGCGATCGCTCGGCGGGATGCCAAGGTCGTAAACGGCGCAGCCCCCCGTAAACCGGTCAAGGCCGACAGAGCGGTTAAGATCGGGGATGAGGACCGTGGTCTCGGCGGTCGAATCGCGCGTTTCCTTCGCGAGGTCGTGGCCGAGCTTCGGAAGGTCAACTGGCCCTCCCGCAAGGAGCTGCTCACGTACGCGAGTGTCGTCATCGTCTTCGTGGTGATCATGATGTCGCTCGTGGGCTTGCTTGACTACGGGTTCGCCTGGGTGGTTGGACACGTGTTCGCCGGCTGATCAGCCGAGCGACCAGAGCAGGGAAGGCAATACTGTGCCCGAGTACGACGAAATCTCCGACGACGTGACCGGTGCGGATGCGCCGTCCGCCGCGGAGGACACGCAGGGCGCCGGTGCCGCAACCGAAGTGACGACGGCCGTCGCAACGTTGGACGGCGACAGCGAGGAATCCGATCCGGTTGCCGACCTCCGCGCCGCCCTGCGGTTCGCGCCGGGCGACTGGTTCGTCGTGCACTCATACGCGGGGTACGAGAACAAGGTCAAGACCAACCTCGAGACCCGGATCACGAGCCTGGACATGGAGGACTTCATCTACCAGGTCGAGGTGCCGACCCGGGAAGAACTCGAAGTCCGCAACGGTAAGCGCCAGCAGGTCCAGAACAAGGTTTTCCCGGGCTACATCCTGGTCCGGATGGAGCTGACACCGGAGTCCTACTCCTGCGTGCGCAACACCCCGGGCGTGACCGGCTTCGTCGGCGCGACCGATCGGGCCGACCGTCCGGCACCGCTGTCGCTCAACGAGGTGCTCAAGTGGCTGGCGCCTGCGGCCACCGTCGACGACAAGAAGGCGAAGCCCGAGATCAAGGTCCTCGACTTCGAGGTCGGCGACTCGGTGACCGTCACCGACGGAGCGTTTGCATCGCTGCCGGCCACCATCAGCGAGATCAACGCGGATCAGCAGAAGCTCAAGGTGCTGGTGTCGATCTTCGGTCGCGAGACACCGGTCGAGCTGAACTTCAACCAGGTCTCGAAGATCTAGGAAACCTTGCCGGATCGCCGGCCGTCGGCCTGCGATATTCTCGAATGTCCGGCTCGATCGAGCCGCCCTGGTGGGTCACCAGGGCGCACGGCGAGCCGGTTCGGTCTGACCGAAACAGCACGAGGGCGGAAACAGCAGGAAGACCGAAACAGCACCAAGGCCAAACCAGCACGAAGGCCGAAGCACGACCGAACAGCCAGCACGAACCCGATTCCAGCCCAGGAAGAGACATGCCTCCGAAGAAGAAACTCGTCAAGACCTTCACCCTGCAGTTGAAGGCCGGCTCGGCGACCCCGGCTCCGCCGGTCGGTCCGGCGCTCGGCCAGCACGGCGTGAACATCATGGAGTTCTGCAAGCAGTACAACGCGGCGACCGAGCAGCAGCGGGGCGACATCGTTCCGGCGCAGATTAGCGTCTACGAGGACCGTTCGTTCACGTTCGTGCTGAAGACGCCGCCGGCGGCGCAGCTGCTGATCAAGGCGTCCGGTGTGGCCAAGGGCTCCGGCACGCCACACAAGGACAAGGTCGGTCAGGTGACGCGCGCGCAGTTGCGTGAGATCGCCGAGAAGAAGATGACCGACCTGAACGCCAACGATCTCGACATGGCCGAGCGCATCATCGCCGGGACCGCCCGATCCATGGGCATCACGGTCCGGGACTGACGAACCAGCACGCGTTGAGGACTGACGAACCGGCACGCGTCGAGGACTGACAAACCCGCATTCGTGGGAGGGCGACCTGATCGCCCGCCAACTACCACAGGAGAATCAAGACATGCAGCATGGCAAGGGCTACCGCAAGGCGGCCGAACTTATTGACAAGACGAAGCTCTACGGCCCCGCCGAGGCGGTCAAGCTCGCCAAGGAGACCAGCCCCTCGAAGTTCGACGGCACAGTCGAGGTCGCGATGCGACTCGGCGTCGACCCGCGCAAGGCGGATCAGATGGTCCGCGGCACGGTGAACCTGCCCCACGGCACTGGCAAGACCGCACGGGTGATTGTGTTCGCGGCCGGCGACAAAGCCGCCGAGGCCGAAGCGGCCGGCGCGGACGTGGTCGGCTCGGACGATCTCGTCGCCCGCATCCAAGAGGGTTGGCTGGATTTCGATGCGGCGATCGCCACGCCGGACCAGATGGCCAAGATCGGTCGAATCGCGCGGATCCTGGGCCCGCGCGGTCTGATGCCGAACCCGAAGACGGGCACGGTCACCATGGACGTGACCAAAGCGGTGAACGAGATCAAGGGCGGCAAGATTACTTTCCGGGTGGACAAGCACTCGAACCTGCACCTGATCATCGGCAAGGCGTCGTTCAGCGAGACCCAGCTGATCGAAAACTACGCCGCTGCCCTCGATGAAGTGCTGCGGGCGAAGCCGTCCGCATCGAAGGGCAAGTTCTTGCGCAAGGTCAACCTGTCCACGACGATGGGCCCGGGCATTCCGGTCGACCCGAACGTCACGCGCAACCTGGTCGAGGCGGCCGAGTAACGCTCGGCCCGATCACCGCCGCACGGCGCCTGCGACAACGCAGGCGCCGTGTCGTGTGTTTGGCGCGGCGCGAACCAAACGCGTTGTGCACGGCCGACCCGACGCGTACGGATGCGGCGCTGGCCGGATGCGTCTGGTCGCGGAGGCCGCCGCGGCGGGCGGCATCGTCGGCACC
>DATCXD010000137.1:0-3192 GCA_036566005.1 Micromonosporaceae bacterium
GGCCCGGCATCGCCGTACCAGGCCTCCCGGTCGGCGAAAGCGAGCTTGCCCACCTCGACCGCGATGTGTACGCCATCGGCCGTGGCCGGGTCGATGGCGGCGTCGTCATAGCCGTCGAGCAGCGCCAGTTGCTGGAGCAGCACCGGTCCCTGCCCCCAGCCCCGGGTCTTGTGGACCACGACGTCGCGGAATCGGTGCGAGGCGGTCGGCTCGTACGTCGCCGTGAACGTGGCCAGGTCAGCGCCGGTGATCACGCCCGGCAACCGGTCGGCGTCGGGATGGCGGAACGGACGACGAGCGAACGCGTCAATCGCGTCGGCGACGAAGCCCTCACGCCAGGCCCGCCGCGCCGCGTCGATCCCAGCCTCGCGCCCACCGGCGGCGGCGGCCTCCGCCTCGATCAGGCGCCCGTACGTGCGGGCGAGCACGGGATTGCGCAGCAACGCACCCGGCTCGGGTGACGTGCCGCCGTTCACGTAGATCTCGGCCGACGTCGTCCAGTCCTGCAAGAACAGCTCCGACATCTGGCCGATCGCCTCGGCCGTGCGGCGCAGCATCGGATGGCCGCGGTCGGCGTACCAGACCGCGTAGCGCAGCACGTCGGCAAGCCGACGCGTGCCGTGGTCGCGGAGCAAGGTGAGCCAGGCCTCGACGGCGCCAGGCACCGCCGCGGCCAGCGGACCGGCTCCGGGGATGAGCTCGAACCCAAGGTCCCGATAGTGGGCGACGGTCGCCTTGGCCGGTGCCGGGCCCTGCCCACACAGGACGGTCGGGGCCTCGTCATCCGCCCGCGCGAAGATGATCGGCACTTCCCCGCCCGGACCGTTGAGGTGCGGCTCGACAACCTGCAACGTGAAGCCGACCGCCACCGCCGCGTCGAACGCGTTCCCGCCATGCTCGAGTTCGGCCATCCCGGCCGCCGTGGCAAGCCAGTGGGAAGACGTGACCATGCCGAATGTGCCGGCCAGCTGCGGACGGGTGGGGTTCATAAGTAATTGCTCCTAGATCAGGCGTGGGCCGGAACCATCGTCGTCGACGAGGTGGCAGGCAACGAGTTCTCCGGACGGTCCAACGGGCCGCAACGTCGGCACCACGCGGGCGCACTCCGCCACCGCGACGGGGCAGCGCGGATGGAAACGACAGCCGGACGGTGGATCAACCGGGCTCGGCACCTCGCCGGGCAGCACAATGCGTTGTCGCCCGCGCTGAATTCGCGGCTCCGGAACCGGTGCGGCCGACAACAGCGCCTGGGTGTACGGATGGCGGGGACTGGCAAACAGCCCGTCTCGGCCGGCCACCTCGACGAGGACTCCCAGATACATCACCGCGACCCGCTGGGCCAAAAACTCCACGGCGGCCAGGTCATGCGTGACGAACAGGCACGCGAAACCGAGGTCGGTCTGGAGCCGGCCGATGAGGTTGAGCACCGATGCCTGCACCGAAACGTCCAGCGCCGAGGTCGGTTCGTCGGCCACGAGCAGCGACGGTCCGGCCGACAGTGCCCGGGCCAGGCTCACCCGCTGGCGCTGGCCACCGGACAGCTCATGGGGATAGCGGCGCCCCACCTCGGGGCGAAGTCCAACCTGGTCGAGCAACTCCGTGACCCGCTCGTGCCGACTCGTACGCGTGCCGACCCGATGCAGCCGCAGCGGTTCGCCAATGATCTCGGCCACGGCCATCCGCGGGTTGAGCGATGAGGCTGGGTCCTGAAACACGATGTTGAAGTCCCGCCGCAACGGTCGCAGCCGGCGCCGGGTGAGCGCGGAGATGTCCGTACCGTTGACGAAGACCTGACCGCCGGTCACCGGCACCAGGCGCGTCACACACCGGCCCAGCGTGCTCTTTCCGCTGCCGGACTCGCCCACCAGTCCGAGCACCTCGCCACGGCCAACGGTAAGGCTGACCCCGTCGACGGCGCGGACCGGCCCGAAATGCTTGACCAGATCGACAACCTCAAGCACGGCGGTCACCCAGCCACCTCGACGGTCATCGGAAGCGGATGGAGGCAACGCACCGGGTGGCCGGCCGGCCCGGGCCGCAGCGTCGGTCGCGCCCGACGACAGGCCTCGTCCGCGTAGTCGCATCGGGCCGCGAAGGTGCATGACTCCGGTGAGTCTCGCATCGTCGGCACCCGGCCGGGTATCTCCCGCAGCCCGCCGGGGACCCGCCGGTGCGGGTTGGGCACGGCCTCCAGCAGACCACGCGTGTACGGGTGGCTGTGCTGGGCGAAGAGCATCTCGGTCTCGGCCTCCTCGATGACGCGCCCGGCGTACATGACGACAACGCGATCGGCGAGGTCCGCCACCACGCCCAGGTCGTGCGTGATCAGCAACACCGCGGTGCCGATGCTCGAACGCAGATCGCGGAGCACGTCGAGGATGCCCGCCTGCACCGTCACGTCCAGCGCCGTCGTCGGCTCGTCCGCGATGAGCAGCCTCGGACGGCAGGCCACGGCCATGGCGATCATCACACGCTGCCGCATGCCGCCGGAGAGCTGATGCGGGTATTCGCGCAGCCGGCGCGCCGGCAGCGGGATGCCGACGAGGTCGAGCAGTTCGCCCGCCCGCTGGCGCACGGCCGAGCCGCGCATGCCCTGATGCCGGCGGAGCACCTCGCCAATCTGGCGACCCACGGTCAGAACCGGGTTGAGTGATGTCATCGGCTCCTGGAACACGTACGCAATGTCGCGGCCGCGGACGTCACGCAGCCCCGACTCGGGCAGGTCGAGCACGGACTGGTCCGCGAGCCGGACCGAGCCGGAGATGGTCGCGTTGTCCGGCAGGAGGCGGGTCAGCGCCATCGCCGTCACGCTCTTGCCACATCCCGACTCGCCGACCAGCGCCAGCACCTCGCGTTCGGCTACGTCGAACGACGCGCCGTCGACCGCGAGAACCGGGCCGTCCTCGGTCCGGAACGTGACGCTCAGATCCCGTACGGACAGCAGGCCGGTCGGCTCCGTCACGGCGCTTGCCGTCACCGTGGGCTCGATCATCGTCGGATCTCCCTCGGGTCGAGTGCGTCGCGCAGGCCGTCGCCGAGCAGGTTCAGACCGAGCGTGACAACGACGACGCAGATCCCGGGCAGCACGGCGAGCCACGGGCCGTCGCGGAACTGGGCCTGGGCGCTGGCCAGCATGACGCCGAGAGACGGCGCCGGCGGGCGGATGCCGAGGCCCAGGAACGAGAGCACCGC
>DATCXD010000655.1:0-6779 GCA_036566005.1 Micromonosporaceae bacterium
GCTCGCCCAGGCGGCGTCGGACTGAACCGCCGCGCCAAGACCAGCCGCGCCAAGACCAGCTAAGCCGACGGCGAGTTAGGGCCGGAACACCTGGCGGGCCAACGCCATCCGCTCGTCGACCTGCCGCCATCCGACGCCGCAGGCCACCGCGTTGGCGCGGAACTCGGCCCACCGGGCCGCAGACACTCCGGCCGAGTTCATGAGCCCGACGTCGAACATCATGTCGTCGAGGTGCCGGCTCAGGAGTGCCCACTCCAGGGTGGCGAAGTCAACGCTCGGTTCGCCACCGGCGGCTCGATAGCCCGTCCAGAACGCTGCCACATCGCCGGTCCCGGGGCTGCCGGCACCGAGCGTGAAGATCAGATCCTGTTCCCGTGGTGCGGTGCCGGCCTCGTCCCAGTCGAGCACCGCCAGGCGGTTTTCCGGCGTCACGATCAGGTTCCACGGAGTCAGATCCGTGTGGCACAGGACGTGCGGGCGGCAATCCCGTACCCGTGGGTCAAGCTCGGCACAGCGCGCAACCACCGCGGCGGTCTCAGCGGCCAACTCGGGCACGGCCGCGACCAGCGCGTCCAGGTCCACCACCACTTCGCGAACCGGCCCTGGTACGGCATCGCCGAGTGCCGCGGTGGCCCGATGAATCGTGGCCACCGCCCGGCCTAGCAACGCACTGTCCGGCGCCGAGGCCCACTCAAACGGGCGACCGTGGACGTAGTCGTAGCAGACGAGCATCCCGGTGCGCCAGGTCGCGTAAAGCCGCCCGTCGACCGCCGGCACGGGGTTGGGGACGTCGACGTCGATGCCGCGTTCGTGGAACTCGTGCAGCAGGCGAAGATTCGCGATGCGGATCACGTCCGCCGCCGCCTCGTCGTACGGGTGCGGGCGGAATGCCTTGACCCACAACGACCGGCCGTCGGCCGTGTCGACCAGAAACGCGTCCGCGGAAGCGCCGCCGGGCTTCGACGCGATGCTGACCGCGTCCATGCCGAACCCGTCGGCCAGCGCTGTGGCGAGGCCACCCGGCGGCGAGGCCGGGGCACGACTGTGAGCCGCCGTCATCGGATCAGGTAGCGCACCTGCGAGCCACGCAGCGTGCCGTACGGCGTGACGGTGGTGACGATCGCGGAGTGCTCACCGCCGACGCCGGCGAGCCGCCATCGGGGGTTGTCCATCGGCACGGTCACCGGCGCATAGCCGTCGAGCATCACCGAGAAGCCGGTCGCGTAGGGATGCGTGGTGTGCAGCAACAGATGCGTCCCGCCACCGATGCCGGAGATCCCGACCGCGATCGCGCCCAGATCCGGGTAGACGGCGGCCGGATCGCGCAACAGGTACGTGCACGTGGCCACGTCCTGGCCCTCGAACACCGGGACGTACGTGCCGGTCCGCCAGGTCGCCGTCGAGCGGCCACCCACGGTGCCGCTGGCGAACGTACGCCACCAGAAGTCGGCCTCGGAGTCGGGCACAAGCCGCCCCGTGGTGCCGGCCGTGGCCCGGGCCGCGCCGTCGCTCACGGTCCGCAGATACCGGCTGCGCAACTCGACGAGACCGAGCGGGATGCCCTCCTCGTCCGTCCACCACAGACCGTTCTGCGGGTCGAGCAGCACCCATTTGCCGAGGTCGTCGATCCACGCTTCGGATACGTTGTGGCCGCGGCCGACGCCGAAGTGGTAGTCGGCGGTCATCAAGCCGACCGACCGCGCCGGGATCCCGACCGCGTTGCACGCCTGCGACAGCACGACGGCGTACTCGACGCTCGAGAAACGCTCGCCCGCCGTGACGTGGTCGAGCACTTCGAGCGCGTCACGGCTCGCGATCGCGTCCGTCCCCGGCGCCCACCGTTGCGTTACCCAGGCCAGCAGTGCGACCGCCGTCGCCCACGCGCTCGATTGTGGTTCGGGCACCGCCGCGCGCAACCGGTCGGCCCGTTCGGCCGGCAACGCATCCAGATCCAACGGCAATGTCGGTACGGGAGACGGCCAGCTCAGGATCTCCAGTGGCGGCGGCGGAATGTTGGCCCGCATGCGCGCGACGAGATCGTCCCAATCCCGATCGACCGAGAACAGCATGACGAGCTGCGGAAACAGCTCGTATTGGGCGAAGCCGCCGGAGATCGCCTCGTCCAGGAAGGCACGGGCATCGTCCCGACCGCTGGCGCGGGCCGCGATCGCGCACTCCGGCGCGAAATATGTCGCCCAGAATTCGGTGTCGGACCGCAGCCTCGGGCTGAGGTCGAGCAACGCGTCGTAGAACTTCGTCGCGATCGCGTCCTGGGCCCGGACGCGCAGATCGGTCAGGTCCGACAACTCCATGGTCGTGCCGCCTCCCGCCGGATGTGCGGGCGGCCACATCCGTGAGCGCGCGCAAGCACATCAGCGGTCGACACAATATCGGACGATCGTCGCGGCGCAACACCAGGATTTTGCGACGGCCGCACCGATGAGCGTCCGGCCGGCGCTATAAGGTGGAGTCATGCGGATGATCAAATACACGCATGCCTGCGTACGGCTGGTCGACGGCGACCGCAGCCTGCTGATCGATCCCGGCACGTGGACCGAGGATGTGGCATTCGAGGGTGCGACCGACGTTCTCGTCACACACGAGCACATGGACCACATCGATGTGGACCGGCTCGCCGCGGCACACGATACGAATCCGGACCTGCGTGTCTTTTTGCCCGCACCGGTCGCGGCCCAGGTGACCGAGAAGGTTCCGTCGTTCGCACCCGCGCTGCGGGTCGTGTCGGTCGGCGACACGTTCACCGCTTCCGGCTTCGGTGTGCGTGCCGTGGGCGGTGAACACGCCGAGATCTACGACGGCCTGCCCGGCTGCGCGAACATCGGGTACGTCGTGGAGGACTCCGTCTACCACCCGGGCGACTCGACGTTCGTTCCGGACGGCTCGGTGGACACGCTGCTCGTGCCGACCTCGGCGCCCTGGCTCAAGCTTGACGAGTCGATCGACTTCGTCCGGGCAGTGCGCCCCACCCGGGCGTACTCGATCCACGACGCGATGCTCTCCGACAAGGGAGAAATGATCATCGACCGGTGGATCGCGATGAAGGGTGGCACGGAGTACGGCCGCATCACGCCCGGCGACGGGGTCAAACTCTGATTCGGCTGGCGTTGAGGCGGGTTCAGCGGACCGTCGACTCCGGGTTGCGCCGCCGGCCAAACGGCCAAAACCACCGCCACCGGCGCGGCGGTCGCGGATAGCTGGCCTTCACCGAACTGCCCCGAGCTTCGCCGTGTACGACGAAGTGCGTGCGACCCGGCTGCGGGTCCGAGCCGATGCCCTTCTGCTTCGTGGAGGACCCGGTGAGGGAGACTCCGGTCAGGTCGACCGTGCAGCCCTCGGGCACGATCAGCTTTGTGCCGCTGCCCCGCAGGAACACCTCGACCTCGACCACCGGGGACGAGATCACCGCTTGTGAGTAGTCGAGGTGCACCCCGGAGCCGTGCGCTTCGATCTGCATCACGGCCGGGACCGGCCACCGGCCTTCGCGGCGCAGGCTCGCCCCCCGTACCGTGATGGGCCCCTGACGGGCCGACGCGACCGGGACCGGCGGCAGATCGGCGACGTACGGCGTGACTTCGCCGAACGTACGCGCGGCCAGCACCGCGGCCATCCGGTCCTCGAACTCGCTCAGCGTGATGCGACCTTCGGCGACCGCGGCGTGCAGCCGGGTCACCACGTGTTCGCGATCGGCGTCGGCCATCAGCATGTTGGCGTTGGGCACGAGGTCGCTTCCCATGGCGTAGACAGTAGTGGCCCACCGATGCGTAGCGCAGCCGCGAGGTGGCGGGATTACAGCCGATGCGTAGCGCAGCCGCGAGGTGACGGCTTGACCCTCGCGCGACAGCGCAACCGCGAGGCGGACGCGCGACATTGATGTGAACCGCTACCGTGGCATCTCATGACCGCCATGGGTACGCCCCCGCAGCAGCGCACATCGGAGCCACCGACAGCGCGGCCGCCGAAGCCACCGCGACGGCGGCCGGCGTCGATGGATCCCGCTGAGCTCGGATTCAAGCCACAGCATCCGGTGCACTGGCTGAGCCCGACGATGCTCGTCACGACCGCGATCCAGGTGCTGCTGTCGAGCATGTTCGGCGAGTTCCTGGACAAACGCGAGCTGCAGGGCACGCTGCCCGACGAGATCACCGACGAGAGGCCGGGTTCGGTCGACGACACGGAGGTGTGGTTCGACTACGTCGCGGACCTCGGCGACGGCTTCAACCCGACGTACACGATGGCGTATTTGCTAGCCCGGGACGCGCTCGAGATCGACGGCGCGCAACTGCCGCGGGGCCATTTCCTCATGATGGGTGGCGACGAGATCTATCCGACGCCGTCCAGCGGCCGGTATGACGACAAGACCGTCGGGCCCTACAAGGCCGCGCTGCCGAACCCGCCGCCGGAGGGCACGCCCGCGCTGTATGCGTTGCCGGGCAATCACGACTGGTACGACGGGCTTAGTTCCTTCCTGCGATTGTTCGCTCGCAACGGCCGGGAAGAGATCGGCGGCTGGTGCAGCCGGCAGTCCCGCAGCTACTTCGCCATCCGGTTGCCCCAGCGGTGGTGGCTGCTCGCGGTCGATACGCAGTTCGGCGCGTACATCGACCAGCCGCAGCTCGACTACTTCCACAAGGTCGCGGCGCAGATCCAGCCGGACGACAAGATCATCCTGTGTACGCCGACGCCGAGTTGGGTCGAGGCGTCCTGGAACGCCGGCGCGTACGACTCGACGGACTTCTTCATCCGTACGGTGCTCGCGCCGAGAAAGGCCGAGATCAAGCTGATGCTCTCCGGCGACCTGCACCACTACGCGCGGTACGAAGGCCCGCGGCGGCAGCTGATCCACTGTGGCGGCGGTGGCGCGTACCTGTATCCCACCCACCGCATGCCCGACGACATCCAGGTGCCACCGAAGCCGGCCAGCCCGCACCATCACCTGGCCGAGACGCCCGAGCAGTACCGGCTGCGGCACACGTTCCCGAGCAAGGCGAGATCGCGCCGGTACGCGGCCGGTGTCTTCTTCCGCGCGCTGACCCGCAATCCCGGTTTCATCGGCATGCTCGGCACGGTCCATGCGTTGTTCATGGTGAGCTTGGTCGGCATGTTCGTGCACACCAGCCCGCTCACCCGCAAGTGGCTCGAGTTGCCGATCGCGATCATGACGCTGGTATTCCTACTCGGCGGCATCGCGTTCGCGAACTCGCCTACCGGTGGTGGCGGCAAGGCGTGGCGGCGGATCACGCTCGGCTCGCTGCACGGCATCGCCCAGCTCGCGCTCGGCGTCGGCGCGACGTGGTTGCTCGTGCACATCCACGTGCTGCACTCGACGTGGCCGCTGCCGATCGTCGCCGGAGTCGTGTACCTCTTCGCCGTCGGCGCTCTGGCCGGGCTGATCTTCTGCGCGTACATGCTCATCGCCAGCGCCTTCGGCGTGAACCTGAACGAACTGTTCTCGGCCCAAGGCATCACCGACTCCAAGAGCTTTCTGCGCATGCGCATCGACGACACCGGCGCACTCACGATCTATCCGATCGAGGTGCCGACGATCAGCCGGCATTGGGTCGCGACGCCCGGCGCGGAGGTCGCCCACGCGTCGTGGATCGAGCCGACAAAGCCCATCGGGTACGCGCTGACCGAGCCGCCGATTGTCGTCCGCTAGCCTTCGTAGCGCTCCGAATAGGCCTTCCGGGAGCCGCATACCGAGGCGCGGGAGCAACTGCATCGCGACCCGTCGGCGTCGAGACGTACGACAACGGCGTCCCGCGGCACGCTGTGCCCGACGACCCGGCCGTCGCCCTCCGGGGTGGAGACCCGCTCGCCGACGGCCGGAGCGGACGCCTGGAACTGTTGGTAGAGCGGGTGCTCATACTTCAGGCAGCACATCAGGCGCCCGCACGCTCCGGAGATCCGCAACGGATTGAGCGGCAGCTCCTGGTCCTTCGCCATGCGAATGCTGACCGGCTCGAAGTCGGTCAGGAACGTGGCGCAGCACAGGTCACGCCCGCAGGAGCCGATCCCGCCCTGGACTCGCGCGGAGTCGCGTGCGGCGAGCTGGCGCAACTCGACCCGGCAGTGCAGCGTCGCGCCGAGGTCGCGTACGAGCGCGCGGAAGTCGACCCGGTGCGGCGCGGTGAAGTAGATCGTCGTACGGCCGCCGCTCGATCCCTCGGCGTCCACGACATGATCAACGGCGACCACCTTCATCGGGAGCTCGTGGTCGCGGATCAGCTGTTTGGCCGCAACCTTCGCGGCCGCCTTACGCTCCCGTTGCATCTGCTCGCGCCGGAGATCGGAGTCGGCCGCGAGGCCGAGCAGTGCCGGAAAGCCGTCGGTGTCCTCGGAGACCCACTGCGGTGCCCACACGCATTCGGCGACCTCGGGACCGTCGTCGGTCGGCACCAGCACGCGGTCGCCCACGCCGAACGTGAAGTCGGCCGGATTGAAGTAGAAGAGCCGGCCGTACCGGTTGAAGCTCACCGCGCACAGCATCCCCATGCGGTCACTGTAGTGCGGTTATATAGCTCGCGCATCGTGCCCTATTAGCCGGAAAAATTCTCTTTGTGTGACCCGTGACGAAATCTGAACACGTGCGTTGGTACGGATGGAACACACAGGCCTGCGGGGGGTGCAGGAGCCGCGGCGCCGGTCGCGAGACGCGAGTCTCGCCGCTGGCGCCGTTGGCATGTCCGGACCCTGGCGTGTTCTCGCCGCCGCTTCCCGGCGCGGTCACCGGGTTGATGCAGCCGGGCGGGGACGGTCAG
>DATCXD010000661.1:0-8326 GCA_036566005.1 Micromonosporaceae bacterium
CGGACGGCGCGCAAGGAGGTCGCCCGCCTCGAACGCACCCTCGATCGACTGGCCCAACGGGCCGAGGCGCTGCATACGGAGATGACCGAGCACGCGACCGACTACGCCCGGATCATCGAGCTGGACACCCAGCTTCGCGCGATCGATTCCGAGAAGGCCGCCGTCGAGGACGCCTGGCTGGCCGCCGCGGAACGTGCCGGCAGCGATTGAGATCACGCTGGTACGGGGTCGACGCCGGCGCACGAAGCGGGTGCGCGACAATGCCTCTCGAACGCGGCGCGCAGGCGCTAGACGAGATCAAGAGGGTGCGATGCCACACATACCGGTCAATCATCCACTGCGGACCTTCTACCGCGGCCTGGCCACGCTCGCCGGGCTCTACATCCTGATCTTCGGCATCGTCGCGTTGGTCAAGACGAAGGGCACCCCGGCCTTCCAGCAGCACGGCCTGCCATGGGTGTTCGGGCTGCACGCGAACCTCGCGTTCTCGATCATCTCGATCGTGGCCGGAATCGTCGTCGTGCTCGCGACACTCGTCGGCCGCAATGTCGACCGCTTCATCAACGTGGTCGGCGGCGTCGCTTTCATGCTGATGGGCATGCTGATGATGGCCTTGATGGTCACGGACGCGAACTTCCTCGGCTTCTCGATGGTCAACTGCATCGTGTCGTTCATCATCGGCATCGTGCTGTTCACCGCCGGGCTTTACGCCAAGACCGGACCGGCCTACCTCGTCCACGCGGAGGATGCGGCCCAGCACGGCCACTGAGCGCATCCGCTACCGCCCCCGAAGACCGCCTCGGAAACCCGCCTCGGAAACCCGCCTCGGAAACCCGCCTCGGAAACCCGCCTCGGAACACGTACGTGTGTCCGGGGCGGGTTTGTGTTCGCGGATCGACGGCAAGAGCGACAAAGTCGGCTTTCTCTGGCTAGACCGGCCATTGGGCTGGACAATTGCGCTGTCGACCCCTCGCCGGCCTTGCTGATCTTGATTGGGGACCCCATGGCGTCGCACATTCCGATCAACCACCGGTTGCAGCCGTTCTACCGGTTCCTGGCCGCCCTAGCCGGCGTGTACGTGCTGGTTTTCGGGATCATCGGGGTGATCCGTACGAGCTCGCATCCGCTGTTCGACCAGCACGTTGACGCGTCCGTGTTCGGGTTGCGCGAGAACCTCGCGTTCTCGATCATCTCGATCATCGTCGGCGTGATCGTGTTCGGCGGAGCGGTGGTCGGCGGCAACGTCGACCACTTCATAAACCTGTTCGGCGGCATCGTCTTCCTGGGCGCCGGCATGTTGATGATGGCGCTGCTGCAGACGGACGCGAACTTCCTCAACTTCCAGATGGCGACATGCATCGTCTCGTTCGTGATCGGGCTCGTGCTCTTCACCGCCGGGCTCTACGGACGCACCGGCACGTTGATCCAGATGGAGCACGAGGAGGACTTCCGCACTCGGTACGCGCACGATCCCGAACAACACAACTGGGCGATCCCGGATTCGGTGCCGCGCCCGGTCGAGAACGACCCGGACGTACACCGGTTCGCCTAGCGGCGCGGCGCGGCTATCGCGACCGGTGCCGCGTCCCCAGCTCGGGTTTGGCCTCCAGGTTCGACAGGCCGTTCCACGCGAGGTTCACCAGATGGGCCGCGACCATGTCCTTGCGCGGCTTGCGCACCTCCAGCCACCAGCGGCCGGTCAGTGCGACCATGCCGACCAGCGCCTGTGAGTAGAGTTCGGCGAGCTTCGGATCGAAGCCTCGCGTCTTGAACTCGGCGCCGAGGATGTGCTCGACCTGGTGTGCCACGTCGTTCAGCACGCTGGAGAAGTTGCCGGAGGCCGAACCGACCGGCGACTCGCGGACCAGGATGCGGAAGCCGTCCGTCTCGCCCTCGATGTAGTCGAGCAACGCCAGCGCCGCCTGTTCCAGCAACTCGCGCGGATGGCCGGCGGTCAGCGCGTTCGTGACCCGGTCCAGCAGCGACCGGACCTCCCGGTCGACGACGACCGCGTAGAGGCCTTCCTTGCCGCCGAAGTGTTCGTAGACCACCGGTTTGGATACCTTCGCGCGCGCCGCCACCTCCTCGATCGAGGTGGCGTCGAAGCCGCGCTCGGCGAACAGAGATCGGCCGGTCGCGATGAGCTGCTCCCGACGCTGCGCCGACGACATGCGGATACGGGCGCCGCTTTTCGGCGGTATCGCGCCGGGCGTGTGGGTCACCGATCCATCGTGTCAGGAATGGTGCAAGGGTGTGGCCTCACGAGGCGCCGGGCGCGATCCGTTTGGCGGCGAGTCGGTCGGCGCGCGGCCACCGTACGTCGTGGGCCCAGCGGAACTTCTCGAAGAGCCAGATCGTCCGGGCCGAGATGTCGACCTGTCCGCGGAGCACCCCGTGGCGGGCGCAGGTCGGGTCGGCGTGATGCAGGTTGTGCCAGCTTTCGCCGAAGGACAGGATCGCCAGCGGCCAGAAGTTCGCCGCCTTGTCGCCCTTGCGGACCTCGAACGGGCGCTCGCCGACAACGTGACAGATGGAGTTGATCGACCAGGTCACGTGGTGCAGCAGCGAAATGCGGACGAGTCCGGCCCAGAAGAACGCCCACAGCGCGCCCTGCCAGGACCAGGTGACGAGCCCACCGACGGCCGCCGGAGCCAGGATCGACCCGACCACGATCAGCGGGAACAGCTTGTCGACGCGCTGGATGTCGCGGTCGGCGAGCAGGTCCGGGGCGAACCGTGCACGGTTGGACATCTCGCGGTGGAACAGCCAGCCCATGTGCGCGTACCAGAGGCCCTTGGTCAGCCCCCAGAACGTGGCCCCGAAGCGCCAGGGCGAATGCGGGTCGCCCTCCACGTCGGAGAACGTGTGGTGCCGGCGATGATCGGCCACCCACTGCGTCGGAGATCCCTGGATCGCCATCGCGCCGGCGACGGCGAGGGTTACGCGCAGCCATCGCTTAGCCTTGAACGAGCCGTGTGTGAGGTAGCGGTGGAAGCCGACGGTGATGCCGAGGCCGGAGATCACGTAGAAGACCGCGCCGATGATCACGTAGGTCCAGGTCAGCGCACCACCCCAGGCGAGCGGAATGGACACGACCAAGGCCACAAACGGGACGACCACGAATGCCCACAGCCCGATCAGGATGCCGACCGGCTGCCGTCCCTCGGTCAGCGGCTTCGGTCCGCGGGTCGCGACCTCACCAGCGTCGGCGGCACGGACGTCGGGCTTCTGGACGTCGGGCTTGTGGATGACCCCAGATGTCATGGTTACCTCGCGGGTGTGTCGGTAGCTTTCCTGGCGGTGTGAGCAGATCAGTGCCGGATGAGCCGCACCTACGCAACCGTAACCTACGGTTCCGTAACTTGGGCAGCGAAACGATGGCCACTAGCTGCCACGATGCCCTCTTGATGCGCCCGGTCAGTGCTTCGGTGACGGATTCCTACCAATTCCGGCGATGTCGTACGCGTGTTCTAACG
This sequence comes from Micromonosporaceae bacterium, assembly GCA_036566005.1. Lineage (GTDB taxonomy): Bacteria > Actinomycetota > Actinomycetes > Mycobacteriales > Micromonosporaceae > DASQPR01. The sequence goes on from DATCXD010000661.1 coordinate 3,477, forward strand.
TACGGGCCGTGACTCAGTCCGAAGCGCGTCGCCTTCGCAGCGACGAGGGGTTGTCGGTGGCGCAGATCCAGCGCCGCCTGGGCGTGTCGAAGCACCGGTTGGCCGGCTGGCTGCGCGGGGTGCCACCGCCGGAATGGACGGTCCGCCCGAACGCGAAGGACGATCTGCGTGCTCGCGCGACGGTTCTTCGCGGAGAGGGCTGGTCGGTCAACGACATTGCCGCCGAACTCGGCGTCGCGCGATCCACGGCCTGGGGATGGGTTCGGCACCTGCCGCTCGATCCGGACAGCGACCGCGCCCGGGCGAAGCGCGAGCACTCGAAGGTCATGACCGACGCCCGCTGGGCCCGGCACCGCGTCGAACGGGACGCGGCGAAGCAGGCGGTGTTCGCGCAGGCCATGGCGGATGTCGGCAGGTTGGATGCGCGCGACGTGTTGTTGCTCGGGGCGGCGATCTACTGGTGCGAAGGCACGAAGGCGAAGCCGTGGCGGCGCATCGAGCGGCTCCAGTTCGTCAATACCGATGTGACACTGGTGCGGTTGTTCCTGCGCTTCCTCGACCTGTGCCAGATCGCACGCGAACGCGTCGGATTCCGCGTGAGCATCCACGAGTCGGCCGATGCCGCTGCCGCCACCGAGTGGTGGGCCACGTCACTTGGCGTGTCGGTCGAGTCGTTCACACGACCGACGATCAAGCGGCATCGCGTTCGAACGAATCGGAAGAATGTGGCTAATGACTATCACGGGTGCGTCGTCGTCACGGTCGCGGGTTCACGCGACATCTATTGGCGCGTCGAAGCAGTGATGGCGATGTTGGCGAAACAGGTCGGATCAGATCATGTCGTTTCACAACCCGAGTCGACCGACGTTACGCTGTGAGCGCGAGACATTCGGCCGTGGTGTAATTGGCAACACGCAGGCCTTTGGTGCCTGTTTTCTAGGTTCGAGTCCTAGCGGCCGAGCTGTACCTAAAAGTCCGGTTCTTGATTCGCTGTTTCGGATGGAAGCCTGCGCGGCGCCCACAAGGCGGAGTTGCGTCGGCACTCGGTCGCCAGTACGAGTTGTCGTGGCGCCCATGGAGTGACCGAGCGCTGCCGGCCGATCGATGCGCAGTCCGGCCTCGCGCGCAGCGCCGGGCGACGGGCCGGGATGGCGGTCAAGATAACGGAGAAAGCCCGGCCCGCTGTCCGCGTCGACCCCGAGCCGCGCGCCAGTGCCCAGGTCGTCGCGGTATGGGGGGCATCGACGACTCACCGGCGCCTCGTCTGGCTACCATGGGCCGTCAGACGGCGACCGTGCGAGCAAGTCCATCACGGTCCGCCGGGCAGGTGAAGGGAGCCGCAGATGAGCGCGCCACGTACGGTCGTCGTACTCGCCGCCGGTGAAGGCAAGCGCATGCGGTCGGCACTGCCGAAGGTGCTGCATCCGCTGCTCGGTCGCACCCTCCTCGGGCATGTGCTCCACACCATGGAGCCGCTCGGCGCGCAGCGCCATATCGTCGTCGTCGGTCACGGGGCCGACCAGGTCACCGCCTATCTGGCCCAGGCTGCGCCGAAGGCCGAGCCGGTGTTGCAGGCCGAGCAACGGGGGACCGGCCATGCCGTACGAACCGCGCTCGATGCCGTCCCGGACGTGACCGGCACCGTGATCGTGGTGTACGGCGACACGCCGATGCTGCGATCGGCGACGCTGACCGCGATGCTTGACAGCCACGAGCGCCTCGGAATGGTCGCCACCGTGCTCACCGCGCACGTTGACGATCCGTCCGGGCTCGGGCGAATAGTTCGGGACGAACACGGCCGGATCGCTGGCATCGTGGAGCATCGGGACGCCACCCCCGAGCAACTTGCGATCAACGAGGTGAATACCGGCGTGTACGCGTTCGACGCCGCCGCACTGCGCGACGCCATCGGGAAGCTGACAGCGGCTAATGACCAGGGTGAGGAGTACCTCACCGACGTTCTGGACCTGATGATGTCCACCGGCCGGCCGGTCGCCGCCCACCCGGCCGGAGATGCGGAGGAAGGCCTCGGCGTGAATGACCGGACCCAACTCGCGGCGCTGGCCGCCCGGCTGCGCGACAGGATCAACACCGACTTGATGCGCTCCGGCGTCAGCATGCTCGATCCGGCCACGACCTGGATCGACGTGACCGTCGGCATCGAACCGGACGCGACCATCGAGCCGAACACGCAGCTGCGCGGCGCGACATCGGTGGCCGCCGGTGCGGTCATCGGCCCCGACACGACACTCACGAACGTCGTCGTCGGCGCGGGCGCGCGGGTGATCCGTACCCACGGATCCGATTCGGTCATCGGCGCCGGAGCCAGCGTCGGACCGTTCGCCTACCTGCGGCCCGGCACCGATCTGGCCAAGGCGGCCAAGATCGGGACGTTCGTGGAGACGAAGAACGCGCGGATCGGCGAGGGCAGCAAGGTGCCGCACCTGACCTACGTCGGCGATGCCACGATCGGCCGGGACGTCAACATCGGCGCCGCGACGATCTTCGTGAACTACGACGGCGTCCACAAGCACCACACGACCGTCGAGGACGGGGTGTTCGTCGGCTGCGACACGACGCTGGTCGCGCCGGTCACCGTGCGGGCCGGCGCCTACATTGCGGCCGGCAGTTCGATCAACGAGGAAGTGCCGTCCGGCTCGCTTGGCATCGCCCGGGCGCGGCAGCGCAACATCGAGGGGTGGGTCGAGCGCAAACGGCCGGGCACCAAGGCGGCGAAGGCCGCGGCCGCGGCGGCGGACTCGGCCGCCGATGAGCGGGCGGCCGAGCTTGCCGCGGCCAGCATGGCAACGGCGGACCTGGCCATGGATAACCCGGGCGGGGAGGCTATCGCCGTGGCGGAGTTGACCGAGCGCGACGGATCGGAGCGCTGACCGGCGGGAGCCTGCGCCCGGTTCAGGTGACCATCGCCACCGTCGGAGGTGGTCGCCGCGCGCCGGCCGGAACCGCGCGGAATAATTGTCGGTACGAGATCCGAGAGTTCAGACGGGAAGCGGCGGCGTCCATGGGCAGCATCTCTTCGGAGAATCGCAAAACACTGATGTTGTTCTCGGGGCGCGCCTATCCCGAGTTGACCGAGCAGATCGGCAGCGAACTCGGCGTCGCCCCGACCGACACCGATGCGTACGAGTTCGCCAACGGCGAGATCTTCGTACGCTATCGGGAGTCCGTCCGTGGCTCAGACGCGTTCATGGTGCAGTCCATGTCGGCCCCGCTCAACAAGTGGTTCGTCGAGTCACTGATCATGGTCGACGCGCTGAAGCGCGGTTCGGCCAAGCGGATCACGGTCGTCCTGCCGTTCTATCCGTACGCCCGGCAGGACAAGAAGCACCGCGGCCGGGAGCCGATCTCCGCCCGCATGGTCGCCGACCTCTACAAGACCGCCGGCGCCAATCGGATCCTCACCGTCGACCTGCACACCGCCCAGATCCAAGGCTTCTTCGACGGGCCGGTGGATCACCTGTTCGCGATGGACATCCTTGCCGGCTATATCGAGAAGCACTACGCCGGCCGCCCGATGGCCGTGGTCGCGCCGGACTCGGGTCGCGTACGGGTGGCCGAGCGCTGGACCGACCGCCTCGGTGGTTGCCCGCTGGCGTTCATCCACAAGACCCGCGATCCGCTGAAGCCGAATCAGGTGGTGGCCAACCGGGTCGTGGGCGACGTCGAGGGCCGCGTCTGCCTGATCGTCGACGACATGATCGACACCGGTGGCACGATCTGCAAGGCGTCCGACATCCTCTTCGACTCGGGCGCGGCCGACGTCGTGGTGGCCGCGACGCACGCGGTGCTGTCCGACCCGGCCACCGAGCGGCTGAAGAACAGCCGGATCAGCGAGATCGTCGTCACGAACACGCTGCCGTTGCCGCCGGAGAAGCAGCTCGACAAGATCACCGTACTGTCGATCGCGCCCCTGATCGCGCGAGCGATTCGGGAAGTTTTCGACGACGGGTCGGTCACGACTCTCTTCGGCGGCCTTTCGTAACGCTTAACGCTTTGGGGCCGGACTTTGCCCACTCGACTGGGAAGAGCCATTAGGTCTTCGCGGACAGGGCAGCCGCCAAGCCTTTGAAGGCTGCCCCAAGCCCTGAAGCGCAACCAGAACACGCCAAGGTAGAGTAGTGAGGTTGCCGAGGCGAGGGCGCCCCCGAGCGATCGGGTGAGGTGCCGTTATCGACGCGGTGTTCCGGGCGATGGTCCGGCGCGCTCGCGCCACCTGCCTGGGCATCGCCGCAACAATCGACTTCGCGAACTGTGAAAGGTGTGCCCCGTGTCCGAGGTCCGTATCAAGGCCGAAACGCGTACCGAGTTCGGCAAGGGCGGTGCGCGCCGCACGCGTCGTGCCGGCAACGTTCCCGCCGTGCTTTACGGGCACGGCACCGACCCCCAACACATCGCGCTGCCGGCTCGGGAGTTTGCCGCGGCCATCCGCCACGGCGGCATCAACCAACTCTTCACGATCGAGAGCGCGGACGGCACCGAGACGCTGGCGCTGCCGAAGGCCATCCAGCGCGACCCGGTGCGCGATTCGTTCGACCACATTGATCTGCTGATCGTCCGTCGCGGCGAGAAGGTGACCGTCGACGTGCCGGTGTACGTCAGCGGTACGGCCGCGCCGGAGACGATCGTGACGATCGAGCAGCAGACGTTGTCGGTCATCGCCGACGCGACCCAGCTGCCGGACCGTTTCGAGGTGTCGATCCAGGGCCTGCCGGCCGGGTCGCACATCTCCGCTGGTCAGGTCGAGTTGCCGGAGGGCACCGAGCTCGCCGCCGACCCCGAGTCGCTCATCGTGGTCATCCAGGTGGCCGCCGTCGCCGATCTGGGCGAGC
>DATCXD010000663.1:0-7892 GCA_036566005.1 Micromonosporaceae bacterium
GCGGCGGCCGCCGCGGTCGCCCCGTCGGCCGCGCGGACCTCCTCGATGAACTGGTCGCGACGACCGTCGAGCATTTCGGCCACCCGGTAGAGCACCTGACCGCGGTTGTAAGCGGTCGCGCCCGACCATCCGGGAAACGCCTTGCGCGCCGCGACGACGGCGTCACGCACATCCTTGCGGGACGCGAGCGCGGCGTTGGCCAGGAACGCTCCGTCGTGCGACGACACCACGTAACTCCGGCCGGACTCGCTGCGCGGGAACGCACCACCGATGTAGAGCTTGTATGTCTTGCGTACGGCCAGCCGCGGCGCCGCAGACCCGGCTGCCGTTCCGGCTCCCGTACTCCCGACGGCTTTTGATCTTGATTTTCGTGGTCCGCCGGCCGTCCGTCCTGGCGTTTTAGCTGGCAAGGTAACCCTCCAGACCGTGACGGCCACCTTCCCGGCCGTACCCGGATTCTTTGTAGCCACCGAACGGTGACGCCGGATCGAACTTGTTGAACGTGTTCGCCCAGACGACGCCGGCGCGCAGCTTATCGGCGATGGCCAGGATGCGCGAACCCTTCTCGGTCCAGACGCCGGCGGACAGTCCGTAGGGCGTGTTGTTCGCCTTCTCGACGGCTTCGGCCGGCGTACGGAACGTCAACACCGCAAGCACCGGCCCGAAGATCTCCTCCCGGGCGATGCGGTGTGCCTGCGACACGCCGGTGAAGATGGTCGGGGCGAACCAGAAGCCGCGCGGCGGAAGGTCGCACGGCGACGACCAAGACAGCCCGCCTTCGCGCGCGCCAACCTCGGAAAGCTCACGAATGCGGGCGAGTTGAGCGGCCGAGTTGATCGCGCCGATATCGGTGTTCTTGTCCAGCGGATCGCCCAGCCGCAGCTGGGACATGCGCCGCTTGAGCGAGTCCAGCAGTTCATCGGCGATCGACTCCTGCAGGAGCAGCCGAGACCCGGCGCAACAGACGTGTCCCTGGTTGAAGAAGATGCCGTTGACGATGCCCTCGACCGCCTGGTCGATCGGTGCGTCCTCGAAAACGATGTTCGCGGCCTTGCCGCCGAGCTCCAGCGTGACCCGCTTGGTCGTGCCGGCCACCGACTTGGCGATGGCCCGCCCGACCTCGGTCGAGCCGGTGAACGCGACCTTGTCGATGCCGGCGTGCTCGACCAGGGCGCGTCCGGTGTCGCCGGCGCCGGTCACGATGTTGACCACGCCGGGCGGAAGCTCGGCCTGCTGGCAGATCTCGGCGAACGCCAGAGCCGTCAGTGGCGTCGTCTCGGCCGGCTTCAGGACGACCGTGTTTCCCGCGGCGAGCGCCGGCGCGATCTTCCACGAGAGCATCAGCAGCGGGAAGTTCCACGGTATGACCTGGCCGGCCACGCCGATCGGACGCGGGTCGGCGCCGAACCCGGCGTAGGCCAGCTTGTCGGCCCAGCCCGCGTAGTAGAAGAAGTGTGCGGCGACGAGCGGGATGTCCACGTCGCGTGATTCGCGGATGGGCTTGCCGTTGTCGATCGACTCGAGCACGGCCAACTCGCGTCCGCGCTCCTGGATGAGCCGGGCGATGCGGAACAGGTATTTGGCCCGGTCCTTGCCTGGCATCCGCGACCAGACCCGGTCGTACGCCAGGCGGGCGGCCACGACGGCCCGGTCGACGTCGCTCGGTCCGGCGTCCACGATCTCGGCCAGCGGTTCCTCGGTGGCCGGATTCACGGTCTTGAACCGGCCGCTGTCGCTGGCCGCGTCGACGAACTCGCCGCCGATGAACAGGCCGTACGACGGGCGGATGTCGACGATCGCGGTCGACTCGGGGGCTGGTGCGTATTCGAAGATCGACATATCAGTCCAGAGTGACGTAGTCGGGGCCGGCGTAACGGCCGGTGGCGAGCTTCTGCCTCTGCATCAGCAGGTCGTTCAGCAGGGTCGACGCGCCAAATCGGAAGTAGGCGGGATCGAGCCACCGATCGCCGCACGTCTCGTTGACGGTCACCAGGTATTTGATCGCATCCTTGCTGGTCCGGATGCCGCCGGCCGGCTTGACCCCGATCTGGCGACCGGTCGCGGCGTCGAAGTCGCGTACGGCTTCGAGCATCACCAGCGTGACCGGTAGCGTCGCGGCCGGCTGGACCTTGCCGGTGGACGTCTTGATGAAGTCGGCGCCGGCCGCCATCGCCAGCCAGGACGCGCGCCGGACGTTGTCGTACGTCGCGAGCTCGCCGGTTTCCAGGATCACCTTGAGGTGGGCGTGGCGGCAGGCCTGCTTGACCGCGACGATCTCGTCGTACACGGAGAGGTAATCGCCGGCCAGGAACGCGCCGCGATTGATCACCATGTCGATCTCGTCCGCGCCGGCGTCGACCGCGGCCGTGGTGTCGGCGAGCTTCACGTCCAGCGGCGCTTGCCCGGACGGGAACGCCGTCGCAACGCTCGCTACATGGATGCCGGAGCCGGCAAGTTCGGCCACCGCGATCGGCACCATGGACGGATATATACAGATGGCGGCGACCGGCGGGCACGGGTTGTCGGTGCCCGTCTGGGCGTCGGGATGACGCCCCTTCGCACAGAGCGCGCGGACCTTGCCAGGCGTGTCCGCACCCTCGAGCGTGGTCAAATCGACCATGCCGATCGCGAGGTCGATCGCGTATGCCTTCGCGGTCGTCTTGATCGAACGGGTGCCGAGCATGGCCGCCCGCGCCTCGACGCCGACCGCGTCGACGCCGGGCAGCCCGTGCAGGAAGGTTCGAAGGGACGCCGCACTACGGGCGATGTCGCCGAGGCTGGTCGCGGCGGCTGTCGCCGGGGTCGCCTCCCGCGTCGTGGCGGGACCTGTGGCCGTGGTGCTCATGCGTACAAGTCTACGCGCGCCGGCGACTAGTGATCTTGAGACGGATGATTGCGGCTGTGTCATTGCGCCTCGCGGCTGCGCTACGCATCGGCTGTGTCATTGCGCCTCGCGGCTACGCTACGCATCGGCGCGCGAAACCAAACCCGCGAACCGGTACGTTGTGTGGCGTGGACGTACTCGTCGTGGACCACCCGCTCGCGCAGTCGCGACTCACCGCGATGCGTGACATCGGCACCGATTCGGCGACATTTCGTGCTGCGTTGACCGAACTCACCACCATGATCGTCTACGAGGCGGCCCGCGCCTTCCCGGTGGCGACCTATCCGATCACGACGCCGGTGGCCGCGGCGATCGGCACGAGGCTGGCCAATCCGCCCCTCATCGTGCCGGTGTTGCGGGCCGGCCTTGGCATGGCCGACGCGGCGCTGGCGCTGTTGCCCGAGTCGTCGATGGGCTTCGTCGGGCTGGCCCGCGACGAACACACATTCCAGCCGCGGGCATACATGGAGTCGCTGCCGACCGATCTGACCGGGCTGCCGGTCCTCGTCCTGGACCCGATGCTCGCCACCGGCGGATCGCTCGAACACTGCTGCCGGCTGCTGGCCGAACGCGGATGCGTCGACATCACCGTGTGCTGCGTGTTGGCCGCACCGGACGGCATCGAGCGCCTGAGCCGATCCGGATTGCCGATGCGTCTTGTCACGGCGGCGATCGACGAAGGCCTCAACGACAAGATGTTCATCGTGCCGGGCCTGGGCGATGCGGGCGACCGGCAGTTCGGCGGCATGCCGAGGTTCTAGGCCCGGTGGGCGCGAGACCCGAACCGATCGGTCGGCGGTTGGGTACCGCCAGGCGCCGAATCCGCCTGCTAACATGCCGCGATCACCTGTCGCGCTGAGCTTCGATCCCGCCGTCGGCAGGCTCCGGGCAGAGAGGCAGGCCGCGCAGTGGGCGAGTCAACGCGAGTGCTCGTGACCGGTGGAGCAGGTTACGTCGGCTCGGTGACCACCGCGCGACTCGTTGCGGCAGGCTACCGGGTCACGGTGCTCGACGATCTGTCGACCGGCTTCTCCGACGCGGTCCCGGACGGTGCCGACCTCGTCGTCGACGACATTGCCAACGCCGCCCGGGTCATCGACTCGTCGTACGCGGCGGTGCTGCACTTCGCGGGCAAGGCGGAGGTCGCCGAGTCGGTCGTCGACCCGGACAAATACTGGCAGAACAACGTGCTCGGCTCGTTTGCGCTGCTGCAGGCGATGCGCGAGGCGGGCGTACGGCGGTTGGTGTTCTCGTCGAGCTGCGCCGTGTACGGTCAGCCGCCGACCGGGGTCATCAGCGAGGCGACGCCCACCGTTCCGATCAACCCGTACGGCGCTTCGAAGTTGGCGGTCGACCACATGATCGCGAGCCAGTGCCGCGCCTACGGTCTCGGCGCCGTGTCGGTCCGCTACTTCAACGTCGCCGGCGCGGCCGGACCGTACGGCGAACGCCACGATCCGGAGTCACACCTGATTCCGTTGATCTTCGAGGTCGCACTCGGACGGAGCGCGTCGGCCGCAATTAACGGAGACGACTATCCGACCCCGGACGGAACGTGTGTGCGCGATTACATTCACGTATCCGATCTCGCCGACGCTCATCTGCTTGCCTTGGAAACGGCCCGCGACGGCGAACATGTCATCTGCAATCTCGGCAATGGAAACGGCTTTTCGGTGCTGGAAGTAATCGAAGCCGTACGGAAAGTGACGGGCCATCCAATTCCCGCGACGATGTCGCCGCGGCGGCCCGGCGATCCCGCGATGCTCGTCGCCTCGGCGGATCGAGCCCGCGAGGTGCTCGGCTGGAAACCGACGCGGACCGACCTCACCGGCATCGTGGCGGACGCGTGGGCGTTCGCGCGGGCCCTGCAGTCAGCCAACGGCTCGTGATGGATCTCGGTCGGCGCATGACGGCACTGTCGTTGCTGGACACTGGGGAGTCCGCACCCCGCCGCACCGCCGACGCGATCCGGATCCGCATCGCCGCACTTCAGCGACATCGCATTTGCATCCAGGGCGGTTACGAAACGTTCCGATAGCGTCGATGTCCGCGACCGCATCGCGTCCGTACACATCGGCCAAATGGGTAAAGTCATTGTGTCGACAGTGACGTTTGCGCTCCGAGCATTTAGTCTGCGTTGGCGTCTCACGCGTCCCCGGTTTCTCGTTGCTTTTTAATTCTCCCTTGAAGGGGCCCCGAACATGCGGAAGAGGGCGGCCAGCATCGGTCTGGCCCTGTTGACCGTCGCGGCTGTGACCACGACGATCAGCGTTGCCGCGGCATCCGGCACGAACCAGTCGAACCTGGTCAACGCCGCACCGTCGAAGTTCACACCGAACATCAACGACGGCACCGTCAACGCAATCACCGAAGTGGGGACGCAGATCGTCGCCGGTGGCACGTTCTCCAGCGTGAGCCCGCCCGGCAACCTCAACGGGACGAATGCCATCACCCGGCATTTCATTCTCTCGTTCGACGAGAACACCGGCCTGGTGTCCACGACGTTCGTGCCCACCCTCGACGGCGCGGTGGAAACGCTCAAGCCCGGTCCGACCGCCGGCACGGTCTACGTCGGCGGCGACTTCAACAACGTCAATGGCGTCAAGGCCAAGGGCGTTGCCCTGCTGCAGATCTCGAACGGCCAGATGGTGTCCGGGTTCGCCCCGGCCCCGATGAACGGCGTCGTCTTCTCGATGGAGCAGTTCGGCAACCGCCTGCTGATCGGCGGCACGTTCACGTCGCTCAACGGTTCGACGCACGACGGCATCGGAACGCTGAACGCCAACACCGGCGCGCTCGACCCGTACGTCAACGTGCAACTGACCGGGCACCACAACTTCAACGGCACCGGCTCCAACGGCGGCGTCGGCCCGCGCGCGCTGGACATCAGCCCGGACGGCACGCTCGCCGTCGTGATCGGCAACTTCAAGATGGCCGCGGCGTCCCCGACCGATACTCCGGTGACGCACGACCAGATCGTTGAGATCAACCTCGGTGCCACCGCGGGCACGCTCAACACGTCCTGGAACACGGCTGGCTACACGGCCGCATGTATCTCGTCGGCATACGACACGTACATGCGCGATGTCTCGTTCGCGCCGGACGGCAGCTACTTCGCGGTCGCCGCGACCGGTGGCGGCACGTTCAGCCAAAACACCGACGGCTCCCGCTCGCTGTGTGACACCGCGACCCGATGGGAGACCAGCTCGACCGGCGACAATGTCCGGCCGACCTGGATCGACGCCACCGGCAACGACACGTTCCTCTCGGTCGTCACCACCGGCACGGCGATCTACCTCGGCGGCCACCAGCGCTGGGTGAACAACGACGCGGCCTCGGACGCGGCCGGACCGGGTGCCATCCCGCGTCCCGGGATCGTTGCGCTCGACCCGGTCAACGGCATGCCGTTCAGCTGGAACCCCGGGCGCAACCCGCGCGGCGTCGGCGCCGGGGCGTTGCTCGCCACCGCGAACGGCCTCTACATGGGCAGCGACACGGCGAGCATCGGCACGGGCAGCTCGTTCGTCACCCGCGGTCGTGTCGCGTTCTTCCCGCTGACCGGCGGCGAGAGCGTGCCGCAATTCACGGTGCCGGTCCTGCCGGCCACGATCTACTCGGCCGGCCAGCTGCCGAGCGGCGCCAATAGCAACGTCCTCTATCGCGTCGACGCCGGCGGCCCGCAGATCCCGGCGATCGACAACGGTCCGGACTGGGCCGCCGACACCAGCGACCCGAGCCCGTACCGCAACTCGGGCAGTAACACCGCCGCGTACGACCAGGTGCCGACCGTCGCCAGCTCGGTTCCGGCGTCCACACCGAGCGCGATCTTCAACTCGGAGCGGTGGGACCCGGGTACCAAGGGCGACGGCCAGGAGATGCAGTGGAGCTTCCCGGTCGCGGGCGGTACGCCGATCGAGGTCCGCCTCTACTTCGCGAACCGCTACCCCGGCACCGATGGCGTCGGCCAGCGCGTCTTCGACGTGTCGTTGGACGGTTCGGACGTGCTCGACAACTACGACATAGTGGCCGACGCCGGCACCCAGACCGGCGAGATGCGCAAGTTCGACATCACCGCGCCGGCGAGTGGTCAGGTCACGATCGGGTTCGGCCACGAGGTCGAGAACCCGCTGATCGACGGCATCGAGATCGTCCGTACGGACGTGGCGCCGCCGCCGGCGAGCGCGCTGGACACGTTGCAGTCGCGTCCGTTCGACGGCCACACCGCCGGGTCGGTCAGCACTGTGGACTCGGGCACGATCCCGTGGTCGCAGGTGCGTGGTGCCTTCATGGCCGGCAACACGTTGTTCTACGGCGACTCCGACGGCAAGTTCTACCGGGCGACGTTCGACGGTTCGTCGATCGGCACGCCGAGCCTGGTCGATCCCTACGACGACCCGGTCTGGTCGGATGTCCAGACCGGTTCGGGCCAGACGTATCGCGGCGTGGTCCCGACCCTGTACGGCTCCGAGATGCAGAGCGTCACGGGAATGGTCCTGTCGAACGGGCGGCTGTACTACTCGCTGGCCGGACAGACCGGCCTGCGCTATCGCTACTTCGAGCCGGACGACGGCGCCCTGAGCGATGAGTTCACCGCCGGCGGCAACGTCAACTTCTCCAACATTGCCGGGATGTTCCTCGCCGGAAACACGCTCTACTACGCCGACAAGGCGACCGGCGACCTGCACGGCGCGGCCTGGAACGCGGGCGCCCCGGACGCGTCGACCGACACCGTCGTCTCGAGCGACACCGACTGGCGAGCGCGTGGTCTGTTCGCGCTCGCGGCGGTCGCGCCGACCGCCGCGTTCACCGAGAGTTGCACGGGGCTTACCTGCTCGTTCAACGCCGGCACGTCCTCGGCTCCGGGCGGCAAGATCACGTCGTACGCCTGGAACTTTGGCGACGGGCACACCGGCGCCGGTGTTTCGGTCGGTCACACGTTCGCCGCCGCTGCTAAGTACACGGTCACGTTGACGATCACGTCGTCGCTCGGTGGTTCGGCGGCGAGCAG
>DATCXD010000670.1:0-2597 GCA_036566005.1 Micromonosporaceae bacterium
GCTTTGCGTCGGGCGGTCGCCGCTTTGCGAAGATGGACGCATGCCGGATGCCCGTACGACCCGCCTGCGCATCGCCCTCGCCCAGGTCAACCCGACCGTCGGCGCCATCGACGGCAATGTCGCGATCGTCCGGGCCGCCGCCCGCCGCGCCGCTGACGCGGGTGCCCAACTCATCGCGTTTCCGGAAATGATGATCACCGGATATCCGGTCGAGGATCTGGTCTTCCGGGAGTCGTTTGTGGCCGCGTCGAAGGCAGCGGTCGCCGAGCTCGCGACTCACCTCGAGGCTGACGGCATCGGGGAGATCCCGGTCATCGTCGGCTATGTGGACACGGACGGGCCGGCCCGGATGAGCGCGGACGCGATGCCGGACCGCGGCCCGCGTGATGCCTTGGCGGTGTTGCATGGCGGCCGCGTCGTCACGACCTACTTCAAGCACCACCTGCCGAATTATGGCGTCTTCGACGAAGACCGCTACTTCGTGCCCGGCAACACGCTCACCGTGGTCCGGGTCGGCGGCGTCGACGTAGCTCTCACCATCTGCGAGGACATGTGGCAGGCCGGCGGCCCGTTCACCGCGGCCGCGCGCGCCGGCGTCGGGCTGGTGGTGAACATCAACGGTTCGCCGTACGAGTTGAACAAAGACGACGTCCGCCTCGCGCTGGTGGCCCGGCGGGCTGCCGAGGCCGGCGCGACCGTGGCCTATGTGAACATGGTTGGCGGCCAGGACGAGCTGGTGTTCGACGGCGACTCGATCGTGGTCGCCGCCGACGGCACGGTCATCGCCCGGTCGCCACAGTTCGACGAAGACCTGCTCGTCGTGGACCTGGATCTGCCGGTCGCATCCGGGCCCGCGGTGGACGACCCCTCCATGGGTACGGACGGCATGCGCATCAAACGCGTACCCGTGTCTAACGAATTGCCGGCTCCCGACGGACCCGCAGCGAATGCGACGGTGGCCGACCGGGTCACGGACGAGGCGGAGATCTGGGCGGCGCTGACCCTCGGCCTCGGCGACTACGTCCGCAAGAACGGATTCAAGTCCGTCGTGATCGCGCTGTCCGGCGGCATCGACTCGTCGGTCGTCGCGGCGATCGCGGTCGACGCTATCGGCGGTTCCCGGGTCGTCGGCGTCTCGATGCCGAGCGCCTACTCGAGCGAACACTCAAGGGATGACGCGGCCGATCTGGCCAAGCGGACCGGCCTCGACTATCGCGTCGAACCGATCGCGCCGATGGTCGACGCGTTCATGAATGCATTGCACCTCACCGGTCTGGCCGCCGAGAACCTGCAGGCGCGGGTGCGCGGCGTCGTACTCATGGGTCTGTCCAATCACGAGGGCCATCTCGTCCTGACGACCGGCAACAAGAGCGAGCTCGCGGTCGGCTACTCGACGCTCTACGGCGACTCGGTCGGCGGCTTCAACCCGCTCAAAGACGTGCCGAAGGTGCTGGTGTGGAAGCTCGCCCGATGGCGCAACGAGGCGGCGGAGCGCCGGGGTGAGACGCCGCCGATTCCGGAGAACTCGATTTCGAAGCCGCCGAGCGCCGAGCTGCGCCCCGACCAGCTGGACTCGGATTCCCTGCCGGACTACGGGGTGCTTGACCCGATCCTCGCCGGCTATGTCGACGGCGACATGAGCCGCGATCAGCTGGTCGCGGCCGGTCACGACCCGGAGATCGTGGACCGCACGCTGCGCATGGTCGACCTGGCCGAGTACAAGCGGCGGCAATCGGCCCCCGGCACGAAGATCTCCATCAAGGCGTTCGGTCGGGACCGCCGGCTGCCGATCACGAACAAATGGCGGGAAAAGGGCTGAGGCGACCTCGGGAAAAGGGCTGAGGCGACCTACGGTCGACCAGTCAGGCTCAGGGCCAGATGGTTGACGATATCGGCCGCCGCCGTGGGGTCGTCGGCCAGCGGGCCGAGCGCGTCGTAGGCCGGGAACGAGGTCACCGCGACCAGTCCGGCGAGCACGTGGGACCGCGGCATGAGGTTGAGCGGCGGAGGCGCGATGGGTCGCTCGCCGGCCAGGCGGTCGAGCAGCCGATCGAGCTGGTCGGTGCGCCACTGCTCGCGCTGTGCGAGGTTTGCCGCGATGTCGCGGTCCACGGCCGACAATCCAAACAGCGGCCGCAGTACGGATCGCTCCGCGTGCCAGAACCGGCACGTCCGCTCGACGATGTACGCGCGCGCGTCCTCAGCCGGCATCGCCTTCGTCGCCGTGAGCAGCTGGTCCATGCCGGCGCGTTCGGTCAGATCGGTGAGCACGGCGTCGAGCAGTCCGGACTTCGAGTGGACCTGGTTGTAGACGGTGACCCGTGTGACACCGGCGGCCGCGGCGACGGCATCGAGCGTGAATCCTCGCCAGTTGCCCGCGGCGAGCAGGTGGCGGCCCGCGTCGATGATCGCTCGGCGGGTGGCGGCCGTCGTCGCGGCTCGGCGACCGTCCGTACGCATCGACAGGAGCCTTTCGCTTGACGGAACGTATAGCGAATGACTATACATGGCGTACAGCGAAATGTGGACCGTACAGACGAGGGTGGCCGCGTGACGAGCGGATATCTGATCGAATTCGGCGGCTTGCCGGCCAGCGG
>DATCXD010000675.1:0-6337 GCA_036566005.1 Micromonosporaceae bacterium
AGCTCGAGCTCGGGCGACAATTCGATCTCGGCCGGCCGCCCGATCTCGAGGGGCCGCCCGATCTCGAGGGGCGTGGTGAGGTCGTGGAACGTGCCGGGAGACACCGTCCGGTGGCGGCCGTTCGACGACACCGTCGCCTCCGCGCTGTGAGCGCCCGCGCCGTTGACCGCTGATCCGTTGACCGGCACGCCCTTGACTGCCGCGCCGTTGATGGCGGCCCCATTGACGGTCGCGCTATTGACCGGCACAGCCGGCCCTGTCGCGTCGTTGATGGCAGCGCCGTTGATGGCAGCCGCATTGACGGTCGCGCTATTGACGGTCGCGCCGTTGACCGGCACGGCCGGTCCCGTCGCGCCTCGGCCGGCGTCCGGGGCCGGCGCCACCGGTGGAAGCGGCACGCCGACCTCGATCGCAAGATCCTCGGCGACACCCGTCGTGCCCTTGCGGAACACCAGGTAGCGGTAGCAGAGCAACAGGAAGACCGTGCCGACGGCCACCGACACGACACGTACGAGGTTGTATTCGAGGCGATCGGTGCTCTGCAGGTTAAAGGCCACCTGCGCGAACGCCATCACGCCTTGCTGGATGCCGAGGCCGACCAGGTTGACCACGACGAACAGCGGCAACTCCTGCCGGAGCGCTCGGCGCGGGCGGTGACGGTAGGTGATGTAACGGTTCAGCACGAATGACGTCGCCGTGGCGCCGGCCGTCGAAACGGCATTCGCCCACAGTGACCCCATGCTGCTGAACAGCAGGTTGAACAGCAGGAACCCGAAGGCCGTATTGACCACGCCGGCAAAGCTGAACGCGATGAGCTCGCGGGCTAATCGCTGGTAGCGGTCCGGCAGGGCGCGGAGAAGACGCACCCGGCCACCTTACGGGAGCTTGGTCACAACTGCATCAATGCCCGGCCCTTTGGGGTCTCAGCTCACGCTCGGTGACGGTCCGAGCGCCGAATTCGGTTCGGCAGCCGACCGTACCCGTGTAATTGGCATGCGCCGCACAGCCATGCCGGCACGAAAACCCGACCGCCGCCGCGTGGCCGAGTGTCGCCTCCGAGCAATGCGCCACGGGAACAATCCAAGAATGGTCAATCCACCTGCGCGACCATCGGCGGCAAGTCGATGACCAAGCGGCAAATCGATGATCAAAACGTCGGGTCCGTTGCTCAAACGTGATTCGTTGGAAGCTCTACCGCGCTCGCCTAATCATGTGCATACAAATCCTGCGCGCTTGTGCAATGTTTCACAATCTAGTGTTAGTGCTGTTCGGGGGCCGTCGGTTTACCCTGAGGACAACTCCCTTACCCCTTCGGCTCACATGGCCGACGCATTAACGCACCCGCGGTGGGTAAGGGATGAACGAGCGTTCGCCGGTGTCAACGACGACCCAAGGAGATCGAGCCTCATGACTGCTACGTCCACCTCACCGCTCGGGCTGGACAACGCGCCGACCAATCACCCGAGACTCCTCGCATGGGTCCGCGAGGTCGCCGCACTCACCACGCCCGACGAGATCGTCTGGGTCGACGGATCCGACGCCGAGTGGCAACGCCTGACCGACGAACTAGTCGAGGCGGGCACGCTGGTCCGGCTCAACGACAAGATCAAGCCGAATTCGTTCTGGGCGCGCACCGACCCGTCGGATGTCGCGCGCGTTGAACAGCGCACGTTCATCTGTTCCGTCGATCAGGCCGACGCCGGCCCGACGAACAACTGGATGGCGCCGGCGGACATGAAACGCGAGATGACGGACCTGTTCCGTGGCAGCATGCGCGGCCGGACGATGTACGTCATCCCGTTCTGCATGGGGCCACTGAGCGCCGAGAGCCCGATGTTCGGCGTCGAGATCACCGACAGCGCGTACGTCGTGGCGTCGATGAGGATCATGACGCGGATGGGTGCCGCGGCACTCGACGCGATGGGCAGCGACGCCGACTTCGTGGCGGCGCTGCACTCGGTCGGCGCACCACTGGATTCGGGCGAGGCCGACGTGGCGTGGCCGTGCAACGACACGAAGTTCATCTCGCACTTCCCGGAGACCCGTGAAATCTGGTCGTACGGCTCCGGTTACGGCGGCAACTCGCTGCTCGGCAAGAAGTGCTACTCCCTGCGCATCGCCTCGGCGATGGCCCGCGACGAGGGCTGGCTCGCCGAGCACATGTTGATCCTCAAGCTGACGTCGCCGGAGGGCAAGGTCTACCACATCACCGGCGCGTTCCCATCGGCCTGTGGCAAGACGAACCTCGCGATGCTCGAGCCGACGATCCCTGGCTGGAAGGTCGAGACGCTTGGCGACGACATCGCGTGGATGCGGTTCGGTCGCGACGGCCGGCTCTACGCGATTAACCCCGAGTACGGCCTGTTCGGTGTCGCTCCCGGCACCGACTACGCGACGAACCCGAACGCGATGCGCACGATGGCCAAGGGAAACTCGATCTTCACGAATGTCGCGCGGACCGACGACGGCGACGTCTGGTGGGAGGGCATGGGTGAGCCGCCCGCGCACCTCATCGACTGGCACGGCAATGACTGGACGCCGCAGTCCGATGCGCCGTCGAGCCACCCGAACAGCCGCTTCTGTACGCCGATCACGCAGTGCCCGATCCTCGCCGATGAGTACGACGACCCACAGGGCGTACCGATCGACGCGATCATCTTCGGCGGCCGTCGCAAGACGACGATCCCGCTCGTCACCGAGGCGCGCGACTGGGTGCACGGCGTGTACATGGGTGCCACGCTGTCGTCCGAGACGACCGCGGCCGCGGTCGGTCAGGTCGGGGTCGTCCGCCGTGACCCGATGGCAATGCTGCCGTTCATGGGCTACAACGCCGGTGACTACTTCAACCACTGGATCGAGATGGGCAAGGGCGCCGGCGACTCCACGAAGCTCCCGGCGATCTACTACGTCAACTGGTTCCGCCGCGGCGACGAGGGCCAGTTCCTGTGGCCCGGTTTCGGCGAGAACTCGCGCGTCCTCAAGTGGATCATCGAGCGTCTGGAGGGCAAGGCGGCCGCGGTGGAGACGCCGATCGGCGCAATTCCGACCGCCGATGCCCTCGACGTCAGCGGGCTCGACCTGTCCCCGGCCGACATCGAGGCCGTGTTGCGGGTCGACACCGACGAATGGCGCGCCGAGATCCCTCAGGTCGTCGAGTGGTTCGAGAAATTCGGGGACAAGCTCCCCGGCGTCCTATGGGCCGAACTCGATGCGCTGAAGGCGCGCCTCGGCGTCACCGACTGACGGCACTGAGACCGAAGACGTCCGGCGCACCCACTGGGTGCGCCGGACGTCTGTCTGGACAGTGTCCGTCGAACTTGCGGTGGCCCGCCAACGGTCGGCATGCGGTCGATAGTCTTGCGGTCGTGCGGAATCTCATCTACTCGATCTATGAGCGCCGGCTCGCCGCCGCGCTGGCAGGAAAACCGCATCCGCACCATGTCGGGATCATGTGCGATGGCAATCGCCGGTGGGCACGGGAGATGGGGTACGTCGACCCCAACGACGGCCACCGCGTCGGCGCCGCAAAGATCAAGGAAGTGCTCAGCTGGTGTGATCGGGCCGGCATCAGGCATGTGACGCTGTATTTGCTGGGTACGGAGAACCTGCGCCGGCCGGCCGCCGAGCTCGATCCGTTGCTGCAGATCATCGAAGACCTCGCCGGTGACCTCACCGAGACGAGCCCGTGGGAGTTGCGTGCCGTCGGTGCGCTGGACGTGTTGCCGGCGACCACGGCGGCGGCGTTGAAGGCGGCCGAGACGGCGACCGGCGACCGGGCCGGCGGCATGATCGTGAACATGGCGGTCGGCTACGGTGGCCGCCGGGAAATCGCCGATGCCTTCCGGGCGCTGCTGCAGGAACACGCGCGCGCCGGCGGAACGATCGAAGAGTTGGCCGAGGTTCTCGACGTCGACCAAATCGCCGGCCACCTCTACACCAAGGGCCAGCCCGATCCCGACCTGGTCATCCGTACGAGCGGGGAGCAGCGACTGTCCGGCTTCCTGCTGTGGCAGTCGGCGCACTCCGAGTTCTACTTCTGCGATGCCAACTGGCCGGACTTCCGCCGCGTCGATTTCCTGCGGGCCTTGCGCGCGTACGCGAACCGGGAGCGCCGCTTCGGCGCCTAGCAACACCGCGCCGGTTCGGCGCCTAGCAACACAGCGCCGCTTCGGCGCCTAGTTATGCGGTCGTGACCTGCGGCGACGCGTGCGGCGAAACGTGAGTGACGGTACTAGCACTGTGTGGCCCGGGGCCGCTAGCGTGACAGCATGGTGCGGGGGCTTCCCGCGTCAACCGGCCGGCCCGGAACCGCTACCCAGCTGCGGGGCCCGCACCCGACCCCGTAGTCCGGGCTTTCGGTGGTGCCAGATCGCGAGCCGGGCGCGAGGTGCGCGCCTGCCGGAGCAGCCCCGTGACCAATCGCCGTTCTACCGGCCCTGAATCGTCGGCCTCCCAGGCATCGTCCCCCGCACCGCAGGCCACCGCCCCCGCTCGCCGTACCCGGACCCGCCCGTCCCGAGAGACCGCCGCACGGCCGGCCGGTCGCACGTACGTCGTGGACACCTCGGTGCTGCTGGCCGATCCGGCCGCGTTCACCCGCTTCGCCGAGCACGACGTCGTGCTCCCACTCGTGGTCATTTCCGAGTTGGAGGCGAAGCGAAACCACCCCGAGCTCGGCTACTTCGCGCGCGCGGCACTCCGTCGGCTCGATGAGTTACGGGTCTCCAGCGGTCGCCTCGACGCCCCGATCGCGGTCAACGACGCCGGCGGCACCGTACGTGTCGAGTTGAACCACGCCGACCACTCTGTGCTGCCGCCCGGCTTCCGGACCGACGGCAACGACACGCGCATCCTGTCGGTGGCGCTGGCGCTCGCCGCCGAGGGTGCCGATGTCACGCTCGTCACCAAGGACATGCCGCTGCGGGTGAAGGCGGCGGCGGTGGGCATGCCGTCCGACGAATACCGCTACGGACAGGCCAGCGATCCAACGTGGACGGGCATGGCCGAGCTCGATCTCGATGAGGGCCAGATCTCGGCTCTGTATGGCGGCGAGACGCTCGACGTGGACGAGGCCGCAGCGTTGCCGGTGCACACCGGGCTTGTGCTGCATTCGCCCCGCGGGTCGGCGCTGGGCCGCGTCACCACCGACAAGACCATTGCACTGGTACGGGGTGACCGCGAAGCACTCGGACTGCGGGGACGTTCGGCCGAGCAACGCATCGCGCTGGACCTGTTGCTCGATGAGTCCGTGGGCATCGTCTCGCTCGGTGGCCGGGCCGGCACCGGCAAATCCGCACTGGCCTTGTGCGCCGGGCTCGAACAGGTGCTGGAACGTCGACGCCACAAGAAGGTCATCGTATTCCGCCCGCTGTTCGCCGTGGGCGGCCAGGAGCTCGGCTATCTGCCCGGCAGCGAGTCGGAGAAGATGTCGCCGTGGAGCCAAGCGGTGTTCGACACCCTCGGCTCCATCGCCAACGACAACGTCATCGAGGAAGTCATCGCTCGCGGGATGCTCGAAGTTCTGCCGCTCACACACATTCGGGGACGCAGCCTGCACGACGCGTTCGTCGTCGTGGACGAGGCGCAGTCGTTGGAGCGGGGCGTGCTGCTCACCGTGCTGTCGCGCATCGGTACGGGCTCGCGTGTGGTGCTGACCCACGACGTCGCACAACGGGACAATCTGCGTGTCGGTCGACATGACGGCGTGGTCGCCGTGATCGAAGCGCTGAAGGGCCATCCTCTTTTCGCCCATGTCACGTTGACCCGTTCGGAGCGGTCGCCCATCGCCGAGGTAGTCACAGATCTGTTGGAGGATCTGCCAGGCTAGGCCCGGATTAATCCGGATTTGTCATGGCTTGTCATTCGACACGTTCGACGGCAAGTGACCGCCGCGTTTGATATCGGGGCGCACCTAGGTCAGGGTGTTGCGAGAGCGCCGTACGCCCGGACACGACACTGTGGCCGGTGAGTCGACGCTCGCGCCGCGTACGCCGAAACCCCCTGGAGGCGACGCGGTGCGAATCTGCCCCCGACGAAGGGACGCACTTCGTGAGTCGGCTCTGGAGCCGTTCCGGTCTGCGTGTGTTATCCGTACTGACCTTGGTATTCGCCCTGGTGGGCGGTGCGTATCTCCACCAAGCGCGGCAATCGGAGGCATCCGATGACGCTGCTTCGGCGGCCGCTGCCTTCAACGTCACCAACAGCCGCCAGTTCATCCTCCAACAGGCGGCGCAGCAGGCGGCCAATGCTCCGCTGATCGCGGCGCAGGCCAAGGCCAAGGCCGACGCGCAACACAGTGCCGCGGTCGCCGCGGCGGCCGCGGCCGCCGCCGCGCACA
>DATCXD010000139.1:0-3316 GCA_036566005.1 Micromonosporaceae bacterium
ACCCCGCCTCACCGCGCGGTGGCGGCGTCGCGCTCGGCTCGGTCAGCACGCGCCAGTGGTACATCAACGGGAAGCTCTCGCTCTGTCCGGCGAGAACCCAGTTTGTCGTCATCGTGTGCGCGGCCAGCTCCCGCCACACTCCCCCGCCGGCCGAGCCGACGCCGTAGTGACAATAGGGCGGCAGGTCGAACAGATTTGCCGTGGACATCACGTTTTCGGCACGCCGTTCGAGATCGGTGAGCGGGATCCGCTTGGCGAAGACCGGCGTGCCATCGATGTCCAGCAGCGCCGAGGTGCCCCCGATTCCGTGACCGAGGAGTGGCGTCGCGTCGAGAACGCGACCGAGCTGCCGATTGCTGAGTACCGCCAGTGCCGTGGAGGTGGGGCCGTACCGCTGAATGCGTTGGTTCGACGTGCCGGAAGTCGCCGGCGGTGCTGTCATGAACGCGAGGCTATCGCGCCGGGATGTCCGATCGTGGCCGCCGGCTCCGACGTCACAGGCAAACAGCGGTTCGAGAGGGGAAGATCATGAAGTACATGATTTTGCTGTACGCGTCGCAGCAGGACTACGAGGCCATGCAGGGCAAGTCGTCGGTCAAGAAGGCGTGGACGGGCGAGCAACTCGGCGCGATGGGCGCCTTCATGGAGAAGTTCCACCAGGAGATCGCGGAGTCGGGCGAACTCGTCGACGCCCAGGGCCTGGACGCGCCGGTGCACGCGCGCCGGATCCAGATGCGCGGCGGCGTGCCGGTCGTGACCGACGGGCCGTACCCCGAGGCGCAGGAGGTGCTCGCCGGTTACACGATCGTCGAGTGCCCGAGTTTCGACCGCGCGACGGAACTGGCCGCGCGCATGTCGGAATGCCCGCCGGGACCCGAGGGCGCCGAGGGCTTGTACTGCGATGTGCGGCCCATCATCGATGGTCGCGAGTACCTGGACGTGTGACGGCCGCCGTGACCGATGTCGAGGATCTGCTGCGCAAAATGGCGCCGCAGGTTCTCGGCGCGGTCGTTCGGCGATACGGGCACTTCGATCTGGCCGAGGACGCGGCCCAGGAAGCATTCCTCGCGGCGGCGACGCAGTGGCCGCGCGACGGCGTGCCGGAGAATGCAAGGGCGTGGCTCATCACGGTCGCGTCGCGTCGGCTGACCGACCTGTTGCGCAGCGAACAGTCGAGGCGGCGGCGTGAGGAAACCGTTGCGCGGCAGGAGTTGCCGGACGGTTGGTTGACATCGGGCGAGGATCGCGTCGCTGCCGTCGTCCCGGACGCGGACGACTCGCTGATCCTGCTGTTCCTATGCTGCCATCCGTCGCTGTCGCCGTCATCACAGATCGCCTTGACGTTGCGCGCGGTCGGTGGCCTCACGACGGCGGAGATCGCGCGAGCGTTTCTGGTCCCCGAGGCGACGATGACCCGACGCATCACGCGAGCCAAACAGACCATCAAGGACAGTGGTGGTCCGCTCGGTCCGCGCTTCGACGTGCCGCCGCCGGCCGAGCGCGCCGAACGGCTCGGCGCCGTCCTGCGCGTCCTTTATTTGATCTTCAATGAGGGGTACGCCAGCACCGCCGGCCCGTCGTTGCAGCGCGGCGATCTGTCCCGTGAGGCGATCCGGTTGACGCGCCTCATATATCGGCTCCTTCCCGACGACAGTGAGGTGGCCGGACTGCTCGCGCTCATGCTGTTGACGGATGCGCGACGGCCGGCGCGAACCGATGCGGACGGCGCGCTCGTCCCGATGGCTTTGCAAAATCGACGGCTATGGGACGCCGACCAGATCGCCGAAGGCGTGGCGCTCGTGACGGCGGCGCTGCCGCGCGGTGCGGTCGGGCCGTACCAGGTGCAGGCCGCGATCGCGGCACTCCACGATGAGGCTGCGTCGGCCGAAGCGACGGACTGGCCGCAGATCGTCGCGCTGTACGAGGTGCTGTTGCAGATCTCCGACAACCCAGTCGTGGCGCTGAATCACGCCGTCGCCGTGGCGATGGTGTCCGGTCCGGCAGCCGGACTGGAGTTGCTGACAATGCTCGATGGTGACGAGCGGATCGCCGAGGATCACCGGCTGTACGCCGTACGTGGGCATCTCTTGGAAATGGCCGGGGACCGGTCCGCGGCGCGGGCGGCGTATGTGGCGGCGGCCGCCCGGACGGCGAACTCCCCGCAGCAGCGTTACCTGCACGATCGAGTCGCGCGACTCGACTCGTGATCGCTTGCTCCCGCCGTTAGGGGTGCGCGGCGGGGTGCTG
Organism: Micromonosporaceae bacterium; assembly: GCA_036566005.1. Taxonomy (GTDB): domain Bacteria; phylum Actinomycetota; class Actinomycetes; order Mycobacteriales; family Micromonosporaceae; genus DASQPR01. The sequence goes on from DATCXD010000139.1 coordinate 2,248, forward strand.
GCGGGCGGGCAGTGAGGGCAGCGAGCATCTGGGGCTTTATCCGGCTGATCGCCTACGACTCTGCTAGCACCAATGCGTGCAGAGACGTAGCGCCGCGCAGGGACAACCATTCCGCCCGCACCGGCGGGCTTCATCCCCTGCGTCGCCTACGACCCTGCTAGCACCAATGCGTACAGAGACGTAGCAACGCGCTGGGACAACCATTCCCGACCGGCGACCGGCTCTCCGAATCATGACCATATTGCGTGATGGCGAGGCCATCACGATCGAACATATGTGCGATAATCGCGGCATGCGGAGCGAGGCCGCAATCCTGCACGCTGACCTCGACGCCTTTTACGCGTCGGTGGAGCAGCGCGACAATCCGCGGCTGCGTGGCCGGCCGGTGATCGTTGGCGGCGGTGTCGTGCTGGCCTGCAGCTACGAGGCGAAGCGCTGCGGCGTGAAGACGGCGATGGGCGGCCGTACGGCCCGGGTGCTCTGCCCGGACGCGATCGTCGTCGAGCCCCGGATGTCGGCGTACTCGACCGCGAGCAAGGCGGTGTTCGAGGTCTTCCGGGACACCACGCCACTCGTGGAGGGCATCTCGATCGACGAGGCGTTTCTCGATGTCGCCGGCCTGCACAAGATCACCGGGACGCCGGTCGAGATCGCGATCCGGCTGCGTTCCGAGGTCAGGGAGCGGGTCGGTCTACCGATCACGGTCGGGGTGGCGCGGACGAAGTTCCTGGCCAAGGTCGCCAGCGGCGTCGGGAAGCCGGACGGCCTGCTCGAAGTGCCGCCGGATCGGGAACTCGCGTTCCTGCATCCGCTGCCGGTCGAACGGCTCTGGGGCGTCGGCGTCGTCACGGCCGCGAAGCTCCATGAGCACGGTATCCGTACGGTCGGACACGTCGCCCGCATCGGCGAGCCCGCGCTCGTGTCGATTCTCGGCGTCGCCGCCGGTCGACATCTCCACGCGTTGGCCCACAACCGCGATCCGCGACCGGTGCAGGTCGGCCGCCGGCGCGGCTCGATCGGTTCACAGCGGGCGATCGGATGGCGGCCGCATACCGCGGAGGAGATCGAC
>DATCXD010000697.1:0-3404 GCA_036566005.1 Micromonosporaceae bacterium
GGCGGCCGGCGTCTGGCCGCCGGAATCGACCAACTTGTTCATCGCGATGAGCTTGTTCGTGTCGAGGCCGGACGACACCGCGTCCAGTGCGGCGATGAGCTGCGGGTTGTTGACGGCCTTGTTGACCGCCGGCACAACGACGTCCGACTGCTGGAGGTGCTTGTCGTCGGTCAGGACAACGAGGTCCGTACCCGCGACTCCGGCGCAACCCGCGCCGCTGACGGCACTCGGCTTCGCCGTACCGGATGATCCGGCATTGCCGCAGGCGGCGGCGAAGCCGGCGACGAGGAATAGACCTGCCGCGAGCGCGAGAGGTCGTTTGAACGAACGCATAAGGGAGGAGCCCGCCTTCCGTGTCCCGGCGCGACCATCCTCTGGTCGGCCGCGTGTCCGACGGGCGGCACTGGGTGCAGTGGGTCCGCAACCATTCGCGAACGTACCGCCCGATGAGATCAGCCAACCGCGAGTCGAGGGTCGCGGCAACCGGAAACCCGAAATGTCATTGGCCCGTGACAACTGATGCCACGCGTGCATCATCCTGCTTTGACCGTTTCAATGACGGGTACGTCCGGGGCCGGTCGCCGTGAACTGCGGCTATGCGGCCTCGACGGCGACCCGGCGCGCACGACGCCGCGACCGCCGCTGCCCCCGCAACGGCTTCGGCGTGACGTAATACACCACGATCCCGAGCACACCGTTGACCAGCAGGGCGAGCACAGCCACGAGGATGCCGCCGGCCAGGATCTGCCCGCCACCGACCGCGATCGTCTGCCCGAACCCGGCGTAGATGATGTCGCCCAGGCCGCCGCCGGCGACGAGAGCGGCCAACGTCGCCGTCGCGACGATTTGTACGGCGGCCGTACGAATGCCCGCCGCAATGTAGGCAACCGCGAGCGGCAACTCGACCCGCCCGAGCATCTGGAGACCGGACATGCCCATGCCACGGGCGGCATCGCGGACCTCCGGGTCAACCTCGCGAATGCCGGTGAAGGCATTGGCCAGGATCGGCGGGATACCGAAGATTGCGAGCGCCGGGACGGCCGACTCGGCGCCAATGCCGGTGATGCCGGCGACATAGATCACGGCTAGCAGGGCGTACGTCGGGATCGCCCGGGTCATGTTGGAGAACGCCACCGTGGCGCCGCCGCCGCGGCCGGCGTGTCCGAACCAGATGCCGACGGGCAGTCCGATCGCGCATGCGACCAGCAACGCGAGGGACGAAATGATGAGGTGCTCGCGGAGGTCGCTGAGGATCCCGTTCGGGTTGGTCCAGTTCAACGGGTCGTTGAGCCACAGGATCGCATCGTGGATGAAGTTCACAGCGTGGCTCCTCGTCGAGCCCATGGCGTCACTAGCCGCCCGATGCCGGCGATGACCAGGTCGAGAGCGAGTCCCAAGGCGACACACAGGATCGTGCCGGTGAAGATCGCCGCCTTGTTCAGGTTGGTGTGCAGACCGCTGAAGATCAGCTGGCCGAGGCCGCCCTGCCCGACGATGACACCGACGGTTAGCAAGGCGACCGTCGACACCGTGGCCAATCGGACGCCGGTGATGATCCCGGGCAACGCCAACGGCAGTTCCACGCGCCACAGCATGCCGAAGCGGCTGTAACCCATCCCGCGCGCCGCATCTCGGACATCCTCCGGGACCTGTTGCAGGCCGGTAAGCGTGTTCTGAATCATCAACAGCAGGGCATAGAGCACCAGGCCGATGAGGATCGTCGTCACGCCGATGCCGACGAACGGGGCGAGGAAGGCGAACAGCGCCAGGGATGGAATCGTGTAGAGCACGCCGGACAATGCAAGAATCGGCGCGGCAAGCGGCTTGACCCAGTAACAGAGCACCGCGAGCGGGATCGCGACGATCATCGCCGCGACGACCGCCTCGATCGTCGTCACGAAATGGAATTGCAGGTAGGTCAGGATCTGGTCAGCGTTCTGCTGGATGTAACGCCAGGAGAACCACGGGTTGGACGCCTCGGCCGGCAGTGCCCGCGCGGGCCAGCCCGCGAACGATCCCGACAGCGATCCCGAGAGAGATCCTGGGAAGGACATACGTGGACCGTACCCCGCCCGCTCCGAACGCCGCGACGATCACGTTGGACGGCGTCGGCAAGCGGTATGACGACGGCACGGTCGCCGTCGGGTCCCTGTCGCTCGAGGTGCCGGCGGGCGATCTCGTGGCGCTGATCGGGCCGTCGGGATGCGGCAAGTCGACGATCCTTCGCATGATCAACCGGCTCATCGAGCCGACCAGCGGCAAGATCCTGCTCGACGGCGACGACATCCTGTCGGCCGACGCGGTCGAGCTGCGACGCAAAATCGGGTACGTCATCCAGCACGTCGGACTGTTTCCCCACCAGACGATCGCGGCCAACACCGCCACCGTGCCGCGACTGCTCGGCTGGTCGAAGGAGCGCACTCGAGCGCGCGTCAACGAACTGCTGGAACTCGTCGGGCTCGACCCGGCTCGCTACGGCAAGCGCTACCCGAGCGAGCTGTCCGGCGGCCAGAACCAGCGCGTTGGCGTGGCACGGGCGCTGGCCGCCGATCCGGCTGCCCTACTGATGGACGAGCCGTTCTCGGCGGTCGACCCGATCGTGCGCGTACGGCTCCAGGACGAGTTCCTGCGACTGCAGCGCACCGTACGCAAGACGATCGTGTTCGTGACGCACGACCTGGACGAGGCCGTACGGCTGGCCGACCGCGTCGCGGTCCTGTCCGAGCACGGCACGCTTGAGCAGTTCGCCACGCCGGCCGAGCTTCTGAGCCGGCCCGCGAACGCGTTCGTCCGGGAGTTCATCGGCGCCGACCGGGGCATTAAGCGCCTCCGGGTGACTCCCATCGAGCCGAAGCACCTGGCCCCGGTGACTTCGGTCGACGACGTGGCATCGGGACCGAGCGTGCCCGCCGATGCCATGCTGGGCGACGCGCTGGCCGCGTTGCTCGATGGCGGACACGGTTGGGTCGCGGTGACCGACCCCGAGGACGGCGAGCCGCTCGGCATCCTCACCGCGACCGCGATCGCGGAGTCCGGCACGGTCGAGAGTCCGGCACCGCCAGCCGATGACGACCTGGCAACGACTAAGCGGCCGGATGCTTCATGAGATAGTCGATGAACTCGGCGCGGAGGACCGGTTCGGCGCTGCCCAGGCCGTGACCAGTGAACTCCCGCCAGAGACCTACGAGGTCGGTGATCGACTCGCCGATCGAGCCGAGCGAGCCGTCGATGTTGTCCTCGGCGTCCTCGGAGGCCGGCAGGAGCCGGATGACCTGCACGAAGAACCTCACGTCGTGGTGCTCACGCGCCGCGTGGAACGCGCGTTCGCGCAACTCCTCGGTGGTCAGCGCGTCGAGTTCGTCCAGGGTCGGCGGCGGCGCGTCAGTGCTCATGGCTGCCAGCGT
>DATCXD010000722.1:0-2245 GCA_036566005.1 Micromonosporaceae bacterium
CGAATCCGCTGACGGCGAATCCGCCCACAGCGAATCGGTCGACCGCCGCTGAGTTCGGCGTGCCAACAATGGATCGCAAGCCGACGACCCCGGTGTGACACGGCACGCGGTCGCCGATCCCGCCGGCGGCTAGCCTGGTCCCAGGCCGAAACGGAATCGACGAGGCTGACGCAGACACAGTGCAGGGCGCCGCGACGGACACCGCGCGCCACAACGAGATACAGGGAGGACCTTCGTGGAGGTCAAGATCGGCGTGCAGTACGCCCACCGGGAGCTGGTGCTGGAGAGCAACCAATCGCCGGCAGATATCGAAAAGGCGGTGTCCGAGGCGTTGAAGTCGGGTGGCACGCTGAGCCTCGACGACGACAAGGGCCGGCGCATCCTGGTGCCGGTGGACAAGATAACGTTCATCGAGATCGCTGAGGCGTCGCCGCGCGCGGTGGGCTTCACCGCCGGCCACTGAGACTCAACCGCTCAACCTGGCCGCTGAGCGGACAGACGTGCGCCCGGGACGGATCGACCGTCCCGGGCCAGCCATCGATGGGCGGCTTGGCGGCTCACCAACGGGCGACACGCCCGACTCAAACCGGACAGCCAATCATCTACCGGGATCATTCCCGCTGTAGCCGGGCATGAGCATGAAGCACGCCACGGCGCCGGATTCACCATTGGCCAGGTATTCCGCGTAGACTGACCTTATTGCAGCCAGCCTGGTCGCCGTGTTGCGTTGATCCGCTGATTCGCGGACCGTCGCGATATTCGACCGTGACGCTGGCCGCACGCGTGTCGCCCGCGACGCTCCCGTCGCGCGTGGCCCACGCCAAAGACAACCGGCGCTCCTCGCATGCGATCGACAGCACGTGATCGACAACATGTAGTTCAAGTTGGGGCGCTCCACGAGAGGGACACCCCACATTTCATGAAGGACCACGAAACCAGCCCCGAGCTGGTCCCGACCGACGCTGCACCCATTACGGAGATCACCGAAGAACTCGCCAAACCAGATGCCCTCGCGCCCGTCAAGCCGGACAGCCCGACGTTTGCCGAGCTAGGCGCCCGGCCGGAAACGGTCGAGGCGCTCGCCGCCTCCGGCATCCACCGGTCGTTCGCGATCCAGGAATATGCGCTGCCGATCGCGATCCGTGGCGCCGACCTGATCGGCCAGGCGCCGACGGGCACCGGCAAGACGCTCGGCTTCGGCGTGCCGCTGCTGGAGCGTCTCAAGTCACCGGCCGAGGGCACGGACGGCCGCGCGCAGGCGCTCGTCGTCGTACCGACCCGCGAACTCTGCATCCAGGTCGCGCGCGACCTCAAGATGGCCGGCCTGACTCGCGACGTCCGTGTGCTCGCCATCTACGGCGGCGTGGCGTACGAACCGCAGACCGACGCACTCAAGCGCGGCGTCGAGATCATCGTCGGCACGCCCGGCCGGCTTCTCGATCTCGCGAAGGGCAAACAACTCACGCTGGCCGGTGTGCGCACGCTCGTCCTGGACGAGGCAGACCGCATGCTCGATCTCGGTTTCCTCGAGGACGTCGAGAAGCTGATCTCCATGACGCCGAGCGACCGCCAGACATTGCTGTTCTCCGCGACCATGCCGGACCCGATTGTCGCGCTCGCGCGGCGGTTCATGCGCAGCCCGATCACGATCCACGCCGGGCACACCGAGGCGACCGGTCCCAATCCCCAGACCCAACAGGTGATCTACCGGACGCACTCGCTCAACAAGCTGGAGATCGTCGCGCGCATCCTGCAGGCGAACGGTCGCGGGCTGACGATGATCTTCACGCGTACGAAGCGCAACGCCGACCGGGTCGCGGCCGACCTCGACTTCCGCGGCTTCGCCGTGGCGGCGGTGCACGGCGATCTTGGCCAGGGCGCACGCGAGCGAGCCTTGCGCGCGTTCCGCACCGGGAAGGTCGGCGTGCTGGTAGCTACTGATGTGGCGGCACGTGGACTGGACGTCACCGGGGTCACCCATGTGATCAACTACGACTGTCCCGAGGATCCGGATATGTACACGCACCGGATCGGCCGTACGGGTCGGGCCGGCGCGACCGGCGTCGCGGTCACGTTCGTCGACTGGGAAGACATGCCCCGCTGGCGACTTATCGACAAGTCTCTCGGCCTCGATCTGGCCGAGCCGCCCGAGACTTACCACACGTCTCCCTGGCTCTATACCGACCTCGACCGAGATGCCGAGGTCGGTGTAGAGGTGGTCGGAGGTGTGGTACGTCTCCAGCGG
>DATCXD010000029.1:0-4176 GCA_036566005.1 Micromonosporaceae bacterium
GTCGACGAACGTGTCGACCGCGTCCGGGTCGAGAGCATCCACTGTGGCCGAATCGACTTGGCCGCCGTCGGACCGGATGCTCCCGGCGAGCGCGTCGAGTCTTGTACGGGTGCGTCCGGCCAGGAACACTCGCGCACCCTCGCGGGCGAACGCGCGGGCGATGGCTCCGCCGATCGCGCCGCCCGCGCCGTAGATCGCCGCGACCTTGCCCTGGAGCATCATTCCTGGTCGCCTCTCCTCGTATCGGCAGCGCGGCCGGATCACTGCCGGGGTGCCGCGTCCAGCAGATCAAGGTTCACACCGTACGCGCGGTGCCGACATCGCACCGGCGCCGTACGACGGTCGGCTACAGCACCGAGCGGTAGATCTCGACCGTACGTTGCGCAATCGTGGCCCAGGAGAACTGCGCGATCGCGCGCTCCCGACCGGCCCGACCCATCAGTTTCGCGCGATCCGGCTCGTCCAGAAGCTCCCGGATGGCCCGCGCGAGATCGGCCACGAACCGGTCCGGGTCCACCGGCTCGCCGTCCGGGTGCTGCGTGATCGGCACGAGCAGACCGGTCTCGCCGTGCGCCACCACCTCGGGGATGCCGCCGGTTGACGTCGCGACGACCGGCGCCTCGCACGCCATGGCCTCCAGATTCACGATGCCCATCGGCTCGTAGATCGACGGACACACGAACACCGACGCGTTCGTCAGGATCTGGATGACCTCCGGCTTCGGCAGCATCTGCGGGATCCACACGATCCCGTCCCGGCTGGCTCGCAGCTCGGCGACGAGACCCTCGACCTCGGCCGCGATCTCCGGCGTGTCGGGCGCGCCGGCCAGCAGCACAAGCTGCGCGGCGGCCGGCAGCATCCGGACCGCTCGCAACAGATGCGCCACGCCCTTCTGGCGGGTGATGCGTCCGACGTACACGATGCTCGGCCGGCCCGGGTCGATTCCGTGGCGGACCAGTACGTCGGTGTTGTGATCCGGTGCGTACTGCTCGGTATCGATGCCGTTGTGCACCACGACGACGCGCTCCGGGTCAACCGCCGGATAGGCGGCGCGCAGGTCGCGGGCCATGCCGGCCGACACCGCGATGATCGCGTCGGCCGCTTCGATGGCCGTGCGCTCGCACCAGGAGGACAGCGCGTAGCCGCCGCCGAGTTGCTCGGCCTTCCAGGGCCGCAGCGGCTCCAGGCTGTGGGTGGTGACGACGTGCGGCACTCCGTACAGGAGTTTGGCCAGGTGGCCGGCGAGGTTCGCGTACCAGGTGTGGCTGTGCACCAGGTCGGCGCCGGCGCAACCGGCGGCGATCGACACGTCCACCCCGACGGTGCGCAAAGCGGCGTTCGCACCGGCCAGGTCGGCCGGCTCGGCGTAGCCGGTCGCCCGCGGTTCGCCGTGCGCCACGGTCCGCGGTCCGCCGAAACACCTGACGTGTACGTGCACCAGCGGCGCGAGGTACTTGGCGAGGTATTCGGCGTGCACACCGGCGCCGCCATAGACGTCCGGCGGGTACTCGCGGGTGAGCACATCGACGCGCAGCGAGCGTCCGTCGTCGTCAGCTACCACGTCAGCCACCACGCCGAAACATTATCGTCTCCGGCACGGCCAACTGCTGGTTTAGCGCCTTCCGATGTGGCTACCGTGTAGATCATGGCGGCGAAGGTTCTCGCAATGGTGCTGGCCGGCGGTGAGGGCAAGCGACTCATGCCGCTGACCGCCGACCGGGCCAAGCCGGCGGTGCCGTTCGGCGGCATCTACCGGATGGTTGATTTCGTGTTGTCCAACCTGGCCAACGGCGGCTACCTGAAGATGGTCGTCCTGACGCAGTACAAGTCCCACTCCCTCGACCGGCACGTGTCAATGACGTGGCGGATGTCCACGCTGCTCGGCAACTACGTGACTCCGGTGCCGGCGCAGCAGCGACTCGGCCCGCGCTGGTTCGCCGGCTCGGCCGATGCCATCTTCCAGAGCTACAACCTCATCGACGACGCCAGCCCGGACTACATCATCGTGTTCGGCGCGGATCACATCTACCGGATGGACCCGTCCCAGATGGTCGCGGAGCACATCGCGTCGGGCGCGGCGGTCACGGTGGCCGGGATCCGCCAGCACCTCGAGATGGCCGACCAGTTCGGGGTCATCGACGTCGGCCCGGACGGAAAGATGATCAAGGCATTCCGCGAGAAGCCGACCGACGCGGTCGGGTTGCCGGGAAGCCCCGACGAGATCTACGCGTCGATGGGCAATTATGTGTTCACCGCGCAGGCACTGCACGAAGCGCTCGAACGCGACGCCGTCGACCTCAACAGCAAGCACGACATGGGCGGCAACATCATCCCCATGATGGTCAAGCGCGGCGAGGCACAGGTCTACGACTTCCGTGACAACGTCGTGCCGGGCAGCACCGAACGCGACCGTGGCTACTGGCGCGACATCGGGACGCTGGATTCCTTCTATACCGCGCACATGGACCTGGTCGCGATCCATCCGATCTTCAACCTCTACAACCGCGAGTGGCCGATCTTCACCGGCTATCCGTCGTGGCCGCCGGCCAAGTTCGTGCACTCCTGGGGCGAGCGGGTCGGCCGGGCGGTGAGCTCGATGATCTCACCCGGCGTCGTCGTGTCCGGTGCGCTCGTGGAAAACTCGGTGATCTCCCCCAACGTCAACGTCCACTCGTGGGCGCATGTCACCGGCTCGGTGATCATGGAAGGCTGCGACATCGGCCGGCACGCGGTCGTCCGCAACGCGATCCTCGACAAGAACGTGATGGTGCCGGAGGGGGCGGAGATCGGTGTCGATCTCGAACGCGACCGCAAGCGGTTCACCGTCTCCGACGGCGGCATCGTCGTGATCGGCAAGGGCCAGCGCGTCGAGGTCTGACCAGTCTGATGAGGCCGCCATGTGTGCTGCACCACCCCCGACACACCCGCCGGATCAACCACTGTTTGCGTGGAGGAAGCGACCTCCGGCCGGCGTTTCCGGACACGCTCTGACGCGCATTCGGTGATCACGCTGGTCGCGTTGCGTTTCCCGGTGCGACCGCGTCGACGGCCGGCGAAGCATCGTCGAGGCGTCGATTCACGCCGTGCAGCGTCAATGATCCACCGCGGCTAAGCAGGCGCAAGCCGCTAACCACCGCGTTCGCCTTCATTCGAACGTGAATTCCCGATTCATTCATCACGCGTATCGATGCAATATGGGCCTGACCTGCGACTTTGACGTATACCCGAAATCGCGGAAATCGCCCCCTCCCCCAGGAGCGGGCATCGCGGTTAGCGTCGAGTCGTGGGAGACGTCGGCGTCCGCGATCCGGAATTGATTGACGATCCGGTTGCCGCGCTGTGCGCCCGCGCCCGCGAGGTTTCGGTCGCGACCGCGCGCCTGCTCGAGGCGATCGTCGCGGTCGCTTCCAACGCACGGCCCGGGTTTGACGCTGACGAGGTCGCCTTCGCCCTGGCCTGGACCCAGTCGGCCGCGCGTTCCCAGCTCGAGTTCGGCCGCTACCTGATCCGGGTCCTGCCTGAGGTTTTCGCGGCCCTTGGTCGGGGCGCGATCGACGTACGCCGGGCGTGGGTCTTCGCCGACGTCCTGGCCGTGGTCGACGACTCGATGGCCGCGAGTCTCGCGGGCTCTGTGTTGCCGGTCGCCGGGGAACTGACGACGAGCCAACTTCGAGATCGGCTGCGTCGCGCCGTCCTCAAGGCCGATCCGGATGCCGCCACGCGGACGGCCAAGGCGGTCGCCGACCGCCGTGTCGCCTGCCAGGCCGATCGGGACGGCACGGCGAGCCTTTTCGGCGTGCGCCTGCCGGCCGTACGGGCCACGGCGGCGTTCGAACGCGTCGACGCATACGCGCGTGGTCGTAAGCGCGATGGCGACGGTCGCAACATGGATCAGCTACGGGCCGACACCTTCCTCGATCTATTGGAGGGCGTGGGCATCGGATCCTCACCGGTACACCGCGCCGGCGTCGTCGAACTCACGGTGCCGTGGACCACCGCCACCGGCGCCACCAACGATCCCGGAATGCTCGCCGGCTACGGGCCCGTCGACGCGGACACCGCGCGGGACGTCATAGCCAATGACATCGCGCGGCTCGTTACCATCTCCCGCCACGGCGAACGAACGCGGTGGCGGCACACGCTGAGTGACGACAGCGGCCGGCTATTGAGCACCAC
>DATCXD010000076.1:0-6964 GCA_036566005.1 Micromonosporaceae bacterium
CGAGCGCCCCCGCTCGCCTGGCCAACAGCCATCGGGCGGCGGGCCGGCGAGCGACGGTCCGCTCGACGCGCATGGCCAACGACCGGGCGTCCATCACGCCAAGTCGCGTCTGCGTTCGCCGGCCAGCGCCGCGCCCGCCACGACGACCGTCCAGGCGGCAAGCACGGCGCCGGCGACGGCCACCGAGAGCGTGGTGTTGTGGGTCATCCTCGACAGCACCGACGACGCCCCGAACGGCGTGAGGTTCGACAGCCCCTCGGACACGTTGGCCAACAGCGGGTTCACCGCGAAGTTGAGAACGAGCAAGACAACCACCCCGACGATCTGGTTGCGGATTAGTGCGCCGAGCCCAGCGCCGATGATCACCGACAGCACGCAGGCGACGAGGTTGCCGGCCACGACCGAGCCGACCTCCGCGGCGCCGAGGCCCGGGCCTGGCTGGTCGGCCAGCAGCGGTAGTCCAATCGCGAGCGATACGCCGGTCGTGACCGCGGCCAACCCGAGACCGGTCACCGCATACGCCGCCAAGCGAGCCAGCAGCAGCGTACCGCGCCCGCGCCGGGCCACCAGCGCGGCTGGCGCGGCGGTTCGATGCCGGTACTCGCCGGCCGCGCCGACCACTCCCCAGGCCAGCATCAAGATCGGCAGGCACGACAGCGCCTCCTGCTTTTCGCTCACCGTGTGCAGCGTCCCCGATGCGACAGCGACGATAACGACGTTGAGGACGGCGAACGCCACGCCGCCGATGACAAACGCGAACAGTGTCCGGGTACTCAGGGTCTTAGACAGCTCGCCGCGCAGCAGGCCACTCATGAGTAGACACCGCCCGTCGCACCGAAGAAAACGTCCTCGAGCGACTCGCCGCGTGCGTCCAGATCATGCATCGAGCCCTGATAGACGAGCCGACCGCGATCGATGACAACGACATCGTCGACCGTCTGCGCCGCCTCGCTCAGCACATGACTGGACAGCAGCACCGTGCGTCCGCTAGCGGCCTGCTCCCGCAGCAGCGTACGCAGCCACCGCACGCCGCTTGGATCAAGCCCGTTGCCCGGCTCATCGAGCACCAGGATCTGCGGGTCGCCAAGCAGTGCGGCGGCAAGACCGAGCCGTTGGCGCATTCCCATCGAATATTTGCCCACCCGCCGCCGTCCCGCGTCCCCGAGGCCGACGGTCGCCAGGACCTCGTCCGCGCGACCACGGCCAAGGCCGGCAATCGTCGCCAGGGCGCGCAGATGGGCACGGCCGGTGCGACCCGGATGCGCGCCGCACGGCTCGATGTACACGCCGATCTGGCGCGCGTCTGGCTTGGTCGACTCGATCGGTACGCCGTTGACGAGCGCGCGGCCCGCGTTCGGGCGCGCAATCCCGACGATCATTTTCAGCGCGGTGGTCTTCCCCGCGCCGTTGGGTCCGAAGAAGCCGGTCACCGCGCCCGATCGGGCGCTGAAGGACAGGCCCTCCACCGCCGTGGTGCGGCCGTAGCGCTTCGTGAGTCCGTCGGCGACGATCGCCCGGCCCATTACGTGCGTGTGTGTGTTTGTCATGACCCAAAGCTCGACCACCTGGACCTCGTGGTCATCGGGCGCAGGATCGATATCCGTATTCGACTCAGGGAGGAGACGGCGCAGGTGTCAGCCGAGCAGCCTCATCGAGCCGCCGGGTCAACAGGCGTCACGGGGTCGGCTCGACGCGCGTCGCGACGCCGGCCGTCCCGGCGGCACCGGAGCCGGGCTTCGGTTTCGCGTCGATGCCGGCTTCCAGTCGTTGCTGTGCGGTGATCGGCGTCGGCGCGGCGGTGAGCGGGTCAAATCCGCCGCGGGTCTTCGGGAAGGCAATCACTTCACGGATCGATTCCTCGCCGGCGAGCAGCATGCAGACGCGGTCCCAGCCGAGCGCGATGCCGCCGTGCGGTGGCGGGCCGAATTTGAACGCCTCCAGCAGGAAGCCGAACTTGTCGGCCGCGTCGTCGGCGGAGATGCCGAGAGTGGTGAACACCCGGCGCTGTACGTCGGCCTGGTGGATACGGATCGAGCCGCCACCGATCTCGTTGCCGTTGCACACGATGTCGTACGCGAAGGCCAGCGCCTCGCCGGGATCCTGCTCGAACCGGTCGATCCATGCGGCGTTCGGCGACGTGAACGGATGATGGACCGCGGTCCACCCGATCTCGTTGCCGGCGTCGTCGGTGGCCGGCTCGAACATCGGCGCGTCGATCACCCAGCAGAACGCCCACGCGCTCTCGTCGATCAGACCGGCCCGGCGGGCGATCTCGATGCGGGCCGCGCCGAGCAACTCCTGCGCGTCACGTCGACGAGCCGACGCGGCGAAGAACACCGCATCGCCCGGCTTCGCGCCGACAGCGTCGGCGAGACCGCCCAGATGCGCCTCGGAGAGGTTCTTGGCGACCGGACCACGCGCCTCGCCGGTGTCGGCATCGAGGACGACGTACGCGAGTCCGCGAGCGCCCCGAGCCTTCGCCCAGTCCTGCCAGCCGTCGAGCTCCTTGCGGGTCTGCGCGGCGCCGCCGGGCATGACAACCGCGCCGACGTACCCACCGGCGTCGATCGCGCCGGCGAACACCCGGAACTCGGTGCCCCGCAGGAAGTCCGTCAGCTCCGTCAGCTCGATGCCGTAACGGAGATCCGGCTTGTCCGAACCGTACCGGTCCATCGCCTCGTGCCAGGTGATCCGCGGCACCGGGCGCGGGATGACGAAGTCGGCCAGCTCGGCCCAGAGCGCGGCCACGACGGACTCGCCCAGCTCGATCACGTCGTCCTGGGTGACGAACGACATCTCGATGTCGAGTTGGGTGAACTCCGGCTGCCGGTCGGCACGGAAGTCCTCGTCGCGGTAGCAGCGCGCGATCTGGTAGTAGCGCTCCATGCCGGCGACCATCAGCAGCTGCTTGAACAGCTGCGGGGACTGCGGCAGCGCGTACCACGCGCCCGGCTGCAACCGCACCGGCACCAGGAAGTCGCGGGCGCCTTCCGGCGTCGACCGGGTCAGCGTCGGCGTCTCGATCTCGTGGAAGTCGCGCTCGTGCAGGACACGTCGCGCGATTTGGTTCGCCCGGCTGCGCAGCACCAGGTTGCGGTGCGGGGCGGTCCGGCGCAGGTCGAGGTAGCGGTACTTGAGCCGCATGTCGTCGCCGGCCTCGATGTGGTCGTCGACCGGGATCGGCAGCGGCGCGGCTTCGGACAGGATGTCGAGGTCGGTCGCGGTCACTTCGACGTCGCCGGTCGGCAGTTCGGGGTTCTCGTTGCCCGCAGGGCGGCGGCCGACCGTACCCGTGACCTTCACGCAGAACTCGTTGCGCAGGCCGTGCGCGGCTTCCATGCTTTCCCGGAAGACGACCTGGACGACGCCGGAGCCGTCGCGCAGGTCCACGAAGATGACGCCGCCATGATCCCGGCGGCGGGCCACCCAGCCGGCCAGGACCACCGTCGCTCCGGCGTCCGCCGCGCGCAGGCTTCCAGCTTCATGGGTACGGATCACGTCAAGCGCTCCTCGTGGTCTCGGTCCGTCCGGCTGTGGGCGTCCGATCGCATTCTTCCAGCACCGCCGGCCCACCGTGACGCGGCCCGCCCGGCCTTCCGCGGGGGGCCGCCGAGCCGTCACGAACTCTCTCCGGCGATCCGTTCCTCACGAGATCCGTGATCTTGCAGCCGTACGGGTCTGATCATGAAGCGGTGAGGCACCTGAGCTTTCAAGGTCACGGATCTTGGAGTGGAAGCGCGCGGCCGGCCGTCGACCGCCGCACGACCCACGTCAGGTGCCGAAGATCCGCGGCTCGAGATCCTCGGCCGGCGGTTCCCAGCCGGTCGCCGACGCCTGCACCTGTTCACCCGACCGAATGTCCTTCACCTGGTCGGACATGCCGTCGACGCCGGGAAACCAGACGAACGGGATGCCGCGCCGATCGGCGTAGCGGATCTGTTTGCCGAACTTCGCCGGCTCGGGCGCCACCTCGGTCGCGATGCCTCGGGTACGCAGCGCCTGCGCTATCCGCCGGCACGCCGGCCGGGACTCCTCATCCGGCAGTGCCACGAGGACGCAGGTCGGCACGTGCCGACTCACGCCGAGCGCGTTCGCCCCGAACAGCAGGCCGAGCATCCGGGACACGCCGATCGAGATGCCGACGCCGGGGTATTTCGTGTCACCGGCCGAGGCGAGGTCGTCGTAGCGGCCGCCGGAGCAGATCGAGCCGGCGCGTTCGTAGCCGGCCATCGTCGTCTCGTACACCGTGCCGGTGTAGTAGTCGAGGCCGCGGGCGATCTTGAGTTGCGCCACGAGCAGTCCGGGCGCGTGCTCGCGGGCCGCCTCGACGACGCGTACGAGCTCGTCCAGGCCCTCGTCCAGGAGCGGGTCGGAGACCCCGAGCGCCACCACCGCATCGGCGAAGGACGCATCCGGCGCTTCGATGTCGGCCAGCGCCAGACATGTCTTGGCCTGGGCATCCGTCGCGCCGGCCGTTTCGACGAGCAACTTCGACACGCCGCCCGGCCCGATCTTGTCCAGCCTGTCGATCGCGCGCAGCGCCGCCTCGGGGTCGTCGAGGCCCAGGCCGCGGTAGAAGCCCTCGCATAGCTTGCGGTTGTTGACCTGGACCGTGACGGGCGGGATAGGCAGCCCGGCGAGCGCGTCGCCGATGACGAGCGGAATCTCGACCTCGTTGTCGAAGCCGAGCGTGTCCCGGTCGACCACGTCGATGTCGGCCTGGATGAACTCGCGGTAGCGCCCCTGCTGGGGCCGCTCGCCGCGCCACGACTTCTGGATCTGGTAGCGCCGGAACGGAAACTGCAGCCGTCCGGCGTTTTCCAGAACATACCGCGCAAACGGTACGGTCAGATCGAAGTGCAGCCCGAGCGACGCGTCCGATGCATCGTCCGGATCGGCTTGCAGCCGGCTCAGGACGTACACCTCTTTCGACGTTTCGCCCTTGCGCAGCAGTTGGTCGAGCGGCTCGACGGCGCGCGTCTCCAGCGGCGCGAAGCCGTAGATCTCGAACGTGCGCCGCAACCGGTCGATGATCTGCTGCTCGATCATGCGTTGCGGTGGCAGCCACTCCGGAAAGCCGGACAGTGGCGCGATCTTCGTTGCCATGACGGTGGTTACCAGCCTTTGCTCGGTGCCGCGGCGCCGGCCGCCTCCCGCAGGTACGGGTTGGTGGCGCGCTCGGCGGCAATGGTCGTCGTGGGACCGTGGCCGGGCAGCACGACGGTCTCGTCCGGCAGCGGGAGCACTTTGTCACGAAGACTCGCCCACATCGCCGCCATGTCGCCGCCCGGCAGGTCGGTGCGTCCGATGGACCCCGCGAACAGCACGTCACCGCTGAAGCACAGCGGCTCACGGTGCTCGCCGGGCGCGTGGAACATCACCGACCCGCTGGTATGGCCGGGCGCATGGTTGACGGTGAACTCCAGGCCGGCAATCGAGATCACCTGGCCATCCGCGAGTTCGGCGACATCGTCCGGCTCGGTGTAGGTCAACCGGCCGCCGAACAACGCGGTGAGGTCGGCCGACAGACCCTTCGCCGGATCGGCGAGCATGTCGAGATCGCCCGGGTGGACGTACGCCGTGATCCCGCGCGCCTTGCACACCGGCGCGACCGAGAAGGTGTGATCGAGGTGACCGTGCGTGAGTAGCACCGCGGCCGGCTGGAGGCGGTGTTTCGCGAGCAGTTCGTCGAGGTGGCGCTCGACTCCGATACCCGGATCGATCACCACACACTCCTCGCCAGGCGCCGTGGCCACGACGTAGCAGTTCGTGCCGAATGCCTCCGCCGGGAACCCGGTGACCAGCACGTCTAACCCCTCTCAACTGCGGGAACGCGGCGTCGGGCCGGTGGTCGGCGCCCCGTGGGCGCCCGGCCGGCACCCGGTGGCCGCGCCGGCGCCGCCGCCACTGCGGCAGTTTGGCACCGCATGCGACACCACGAGCCTAGCCGTCCGGAGTGTACGGCCGGTCGATGCGCCCGCCGGCCAGGCATTATCGCGATTCTGGGTCACAGTTCGTGACCGCGCACATCAATTCTCCAGGCAGTGCCCGTACACTCTGGCGAGTTGTGTCCTGGGCCACCCCCGGTCAAGGACCCCAAAATGTGATCAATTCTGAGCATTGTCGCAGCTCACAACGGTCGCACGGTGGTGGAAAGGTAACAGCACGTGGCATCCAGGGAACGCGAGCGGATGCTCGCCCGGGCCAAGCTCGAACGGCAGCAGGCCCGCCGCGCCGCCCGCCTTCGCAAGCGCCGCCAGCGCCAGGCGCAGACCGCGGCCGGAGTCGCGGTCCTGGTGATCGCGGTCGGCGTCTTTTTCGCCGCCGGCGGCTGGAATGCGTTGTTCGGCACGAGCAAGGCGAAGCACACCGCCGCCGTCTCGACGACGACGTGCGTCTGGGCGCCCAGCTCGGCGGCGGCGTCGGCGAGCGCAAGCCCGGCAAGCGTCGGGACGCCACCGACGTCGGGCGTGCCGACTACCGGCACCGAGAAGATGACGATCGCGACAAGTGCCGGCACGGTCACGGCGTCGCTGGACCGGGAAGCCGCACCGTGCACGGTGGCGAACTTCGACTATCTCTCGAGCCAGAACTTCTTCGACAACACGACGTGCAACCGAGTGACGAACGGCGACAGCTCGTTCTTCCTGCTCTGCGGCGATCCGACGTCCAACGATCCGAACGGCGGACCGGGCTACACGTACGACGATGAGAACCCGCCGCTCGGATTCTCCGCGCCGCCCGGCGCGAGCCCGGACCCGAGCGCGAGCGCCGGCGCCCCGCCGAGCGAGGTCGTCTATCCGGCCGGCACGGTCGCCGTATGGAACCAGGAGTCCAACGCGAACGGCAGCCAGTTCATCATCGTCTACAAGGACTCCACGTTGCCGCCCAACTACTCGGTCTTCGGCCAGGTCACCGGCGGACTCGACGTGGTGAGCAAGATCGGTACGGCGGGCGTCAAGGA
>DATCXD010000083.1:0-2306 GCA_036566005.1 Micromonosporaceae bacterium
GGTGTCGCCGAGGATGTCCTCCAGCGGCTCCTTCAGCTCGCGGTGGATCGGCACCACCGGCTTGCGGTTGTTCTTGCGGTCGGCATAGTCGTTGTGCGCGTTCGCGCCCATCGGGCCAGGCCGGTAGAGCGCGAGCACGGCCGAGATGTCCTCGAAATTGTCCGGGACCATCGAGCGCAGCAGCGCGCGCATCGGGCCGCCGTCGAGCTGGAACACGCCGAGCGTGTCGCCGCGGGCCAGCAGCTCATACGTCGGCTTGTCCGCCAGCGGCAGCGTCTCGAGCACCAGATCGACGCCCCGGTTGTCGCGGATCGAGGCCAGGCAGTCGTCCAGCACCGTCAGGTTGCGCAGCCCGAGGAAGTCCATCTTCAACAGGCCCATGTATTCGCAGGCGCCCATGTCGAACTGCGTGATCACGGCGCCGTCCTGGTCGCGGCGCCAGATCGGCACCACATCCAGCAGCGGCTCACCGGACAGGATCACGCCGGCCGCGTGCACGCCGACCTGACGCTTGAGCCCCTCCAGACCACGGGCGGTGTTGACCACGGTCTGTACGTCCGGATCCGACTCGTACAGCGCTCGGAACTCGACCGCCTCCGGGTAGCGCGGATGTGACGAGTCGAAGACGCCGGCGAGCGGAATGTCCTTACCCATGACCGGTGGTGGCATGACCTTGGTGATCTTGTCGCCGAGCGCGAACGGGTAGCCGAGCACCCGGGCCGCGTCTTTGATGCCGGCCTTCGCCTTGATCGTCCCGTACGTCACGATCTGAGCGACACGCTCTTCGCCGTACTTCTCCGTCGCGTACCGGATCATCTCGCCGCGACGGCGCTCGTCGAAGTCCAGGTCGATGTCGGGCATCGAAATGCGCTCGGGGTTGAGGAACCGCTCGAACAGCAGGCGGTGCGGGATCGGATCCAGTTCGGTGATCCCGAGCGCGTACGCGATCAGCGCGCCGGCGGCCGACCCGCGACCCGGACCGACCCGGATGCCGACCTCCTTGGCGTGCGCGACGAGGTCGGCGACGACAAGGAAGTAGCCCGGGAAGCCCATCTGCGCAATGACGTCGAGCTCATAGTGCGCCTGCTTCACGTGCGTGTCCGGTACGCCGTCCGGGAATCGTCGAGCGAGGCCGCGCTCGACCTCGGCGCGCAGGAAGGTCTCTTCGTTCTCACCCGCCGGCAGCGGGAACGACGGCATGAGATTGCGCGACTTGAACACGCTCGAGTAGTCGCCGATCCGCTCAGCGATCTCCAGCGTGGTGTCGCACGCGCCCGGCACCTCGGCGTCCCAGATGGCGCGCATCTCCGCGGGGGACTTGACGTAGTAGTCATGCCCGTCGAGCTTGAACCGCTTGGGATCGGCCATGGTCGAGCCGGATTGGATGCAGGTCAGCACCTCGTGTGCATCCGCGTCCGACGCATAGGTGTAATGCAGATCGTTCGTCGCGACCGGTTTAAGGTTCAGCCGCTTGCCCAGCCGGAGCAGGTCGTCACGGACCCGCTTCTCGATTTCCAGCCCATGATCCATCAACTCGAGATAGAAGTTGTCCGGCCCGAAAATGTCGCGGAACTCGGCCGCCGATTCGCATGCCTTCTCGAAGTTGCCGATCTTGATCCACGTCTGCACCTCGCCGGACGGGCAACCGGTCATACCGATCATGCCCTTGGCATAGCGCGACAGCAGCTCGCGGTCCACCCGCGGCTTGTAGAAGAAACCCTCGAGACTCGCCAGCGAGCCGAGCCGGAACAGGTTACGCAGGCCGTCGGCGTCCGCCGCCAGCAAGGTCATGTGCGTGTACGCCCCGCCGCCGGAGACGTCATTCTCGCCGCCCTCGGCCCACCGGACCCGGGTCTTGTCGCGCCGGTCGGTCCCCGGGGTGAGATAGGCCTCGACCCCGATCACGGGCTTGATGCCGGCGCCGGTCGCCCGCTTGTAGAAGTCGTACGCCCCGTAGAGCGTGCCGTGGTCGGTCATCGCCAGGGCCGGCATGTCCAGGCGCGCCGTCTCGGCGAACAGGTCCTTGAGCCGCGCGGCGCCGTCGAGCATCGAGTACTCCGTGTGCACGTGTAGATGCACGAAAGAGTCACTCATGCTCTGATCGCCTCCCGGAATGTCCACGGGCGAGTGCCCAATGCCGACGCAACGACATTAGTCCGGGCGGCCGACGGAACGCGCGTGCGACCGGCCGGTGTCGCGGTGACTTTCGCGATGGCCGATCGTCGCGGTCGCCGGATTGCTCAGGCCGCCCAGGCCGCCCGGGTCGCTCAGGCCGCCGGGTCGCTCAGGCCGCCGGGCCGCGCGGG
>DATCXD010000097.1:0-2259 GCA_036566005.1 Micromonosporaceae bacterium
GGCGTACGGGCCGGCGGGATCGATGCCGTACGGATCTTGGTCGCGGCCTTGCGCTGAAGTCCGTCTCCCGCGCTCACGTCGCGCGACACGTCTACGGGGAATGCCGACAATCCACCGAGCGACACGTCGGCGAGCGCGTTATGTGCCACCGTTCGACCGTCGACCGCTTGATCGTAGGGTGCGCTGCCAGTGCCGACGTCGCTGTCGTCGGCGCCGCTCACGGCCCCAACCTCTCCACAATCCAGTCGTCTGTCCGGCCGGCCGCCCGGCCGTCGGTCGTGTCCCCTTGACCGTCGGCCGTGTCCGCCGGCCGCTCGACGCGGCGGTAGCGGAGCCGATCATGGAGCCGGCTCGTACGGCCCTGCCAGAACTCCACTGTGTCCGGGCGCAGGCGGAACCCACCCCAGTGCGGCGGCACGGGCACCTCGGGCGAGTCGGCGAAGCGCTCGATCGTTTCGCGCTCCGCGGCATCGAGTTCCGAGCGCCCCGTGACGACCTGGGACTGTGGGCTAGTCCAGGCACCGATCTGCGAACCGCGCGGACGGGTGGCGAAATATGCCGCCGACTCCTCGGGCGACACCTTGGCCACGGTGCCGCAGACGACGACCTGCCGGGTCATCGGGAACCACGGAAACACGAGACTGGCGTACGGGTTCGCGGCCAACTCGCCGCCCTTGCGCGACGTGTAATTCGTCACGAACACGAAGCCCCGGGCATCGACCTGCTTCAGCAGAACCGTACGGGCGCTCGGGCGTCCTTCGGCGGACGCCGTCGCGACGACCATCGCGTTCGGCTCGGGCAGGCCGGCAGCCACCGCATCGTCGAACCAGCGCCGGAATTGCGCGAGCCAATCGGCGGCAAGGTCGTCTTCGGACAGGCCGGGCGCATCGTCGGCGCGGCCGTAGTCCCGCCGCATCGCCCCAAGATCTAATCGGGCGGGGTCTGACCCGTTGCCATCACCGTCTGTGCCCGACATCACGCACCCATCCAACACTTAGGGTTTGAGCTGCGCGAACCATTGTCGTATGGAACACACCGGCCCAAAGGGCCGGGGCGATCCCGACCGGCGAGCCGACTTTGCCTGGGCCGATGTCGCCGGCCGCACATGCCGGATGAGTCGCACGCCCGTTCACCGCCAGGCAAGATGGCAGTGAGGCGTCGTTGACCGGCCGGTCGAACCCACCTATGGCCGATCGACGACCGTCACCGTCATGACCCGGCCGCGACACCCATGCGCCATGAATCCAGGAGACAAAGATGTCTGATTTCAAGCCTGGCCTGGAAGGCGTCGTCGCCTTCGAGACGGAGATCGCCGAGCCCGACCGGGAAGGCGGCGCGCTGCGCTACCGTGGCGTCGACATCGAGGATCTGATCGACAACGTTTCCTTCGGCAACGTCTGGGCGCTCCTGGTCGACGGCAAGTTCGGCCCGGGTCTGCCACCGGCGGAACCATTCCCGGTGCCGGTGCACTCCGGGGACATCCGCGTCGACGTCCAGTCCGCGGTCGCGATGCTTTCCCCCTATTGGGGCCTCGGCCAGCTGCTCGACATATCCGAGGAACAGACCCGTGAGGACCTCGCCCGAGTGAGCGTCACCGCGCTGTCCTTCGTCGCCCAGGCCGCTCGCGGGCTCGGTCTGCCGGCCGTACCGCAGAAGGAAATCGACAAGGCGCGGACCATCGTGGAGCGCTTCATGAAGCGCTGGCGGGGCGAGCCGGATCCGCGGCACGTGAGGGCGGTCGACGCCTATTTCATTTCGGCGGCCGAACACGGCATGAACCCCTCAACGTTCACGGCACGGATCGTGGCCTCCACCGGTGCCGACGTTGCGGCCTGCATCTCGTCGGGCATCGGTGCGCTGTCCGGTCCGCTGCACGGCGGCGCTCCGTCTCGCGTGCTCGGCATGATCGAAGGGGTCGAGCGCAGCGGCAACGCCGAGGGCTACGTCAAGGATCTGCTGGACCGGGGCGAGCGCCTGATGGGCTTCGGGCACCGTGTCTACCGGGCCGAGGACCCACGCGCTCGTGTTCTCCGGCGCACCGCCCGGGAGCTCGGCGCGCCGAGGTTCGAGATCGCCGAGGCGCTGGAGAAGGCCGCCCTCGCCGAGTTGCACGAGCGCAAGCCGGACCGCGTTCTCGCCACCAATGTCGAGTTCTGGTCCGCCGTCGTGCTCGACTTCGCGGAGGTCCCGGCGCACATGTTCACCTCGATGTTCACCTGCGCCCGGGTGGCCGGGTGGAGCGCACACATTCTGGAGCAG
>DATCXD010000151.1:0-2782 GCA_036566005.1 Micromonosporaceae bacterium
GCGCTGCGCTGCGACCACACCGACGCGGCACAGGTCGCCGCCGTTGTCGACCGGATCGCGACCGATGGCGACGGTCGGCTCGACATCGTCGTCAACGACGTGTGGGGCGGCGACCATCTGACGCAGTGGGTGCCGATGTGGGAGCACGATCTCGCCGGGGGGCTCCGGTTGCTTCATACGGCGGTCGATTCGCACATCGTGACGAGCCACGCCGCCCTGCCGCTCATGGTCGCCCGTGGGCGCGGGCTCGTGGTCGAGGTCACCGACGGCGACGAGGCGTCCGTTGCCCAGATGCCGGGCGGATACCGCGGTAGCTTCTTCTACGATCTCGCAAAGCACTCGGTGATCCGGCTCGCTCGCGCCCAGGCGGCCGAGCTTCGCCCGCACGGCGTCGCGGCGATCGCCTTGACGCCGGGCTTCCTGCGATCGGAGGCGATGCTCGACGGGTTCGGTGTCACCGAGGACACTTGGCGCGACGGGATCGCAAAAGACGAGCACTTCGCGTTCTCGGAGACGCCGACGTTCATCGGTCGCGCGGTCGTCGCGCTCGCCACCGATCCGGACGTCATGGCGCGCACCGGCCAGGCGCTGGCGACCTGGACCCTCGCTCAGGAGTATGGATTCGTCGACGCCGATGGAACGCGACCCGACTGGGGCGCACACTTCGCGGCCGATGTGTTGCCGCGCATGGAGGAGATCCTCGACGCCGTACGGTCCGTGCCCGACCGTTGACCCTACTCGATACGAAGCCGGCGACGGCCGACCAGCGGCTACAGATTGTGGGCGATATCGTGCCGCGGCTCGTAGAGCTGGATCGTGCCGCCGCCGGGAAGCGTGACGTCGACCGCGATGCCGTAGCCGCGATTGTCGACATCCGTCATCGGCACACGATGTGCGGCGAGCGTGGCGACGGTCGCGTTGATGTCGTCGCACATGAGGCTGACTTCGGCGGCGGGCGGTCCATCGGTCGGGTGGATGCCGAGTTCGGTCGGCGGTGTCTTGAAGATGAGCCAGCCCGGTTCGGAACCCACGTTCTCGACGTACGGCCATCCGAGCACGTCACGGAAGAACGCACGATCGGCGGCGGGGTCACGGCTGTAGAGCAGGATGTGCATCGCATTGATCATCGAAGGATGGTAGCGCCGTTTGACATAGCTCGGCAGCACTAGCCGTCAGAGCCGCGGATACGTCGTCGAGGCATGTGGTGTCTCGATGGCCAGCGATGCCGGCCCGACGACGAGCGGATCGGGCTTGACGACCACCTCGTGTCCCTTCCCGTGAGATACGACGGTCGGATGACGGCGGAATCGGCAAGTGTGACGGTAGTTTCTCCGGTGTGGAAGACATCGATCGGCAGATCGTGGCGGCGCTCGCGACCGACGGTCGGATCTCGTACACCGACCTCGCCGAACAGGTCGGGCTGTCGGTGTCGGCCGCCCATCAACGCGTACGCCGGCTCGAGCAGCGCGGCGTCATCAAGGGGTACAGTGCGCGACTCGACCACGACGCCCTGGACTCTTCGTTGACGGCGTTCATCGCGATCCGCCCGATCGACGCGTCCGCCCCGGACGACGCGCCCGAGCGCCTGGGTCACCTGGCCGCGATCGAATCGTGCTACTCGGTCGCCGGTGAGGACTTCTACCTCCTGCTCGTACGCGTCGCGACGCCGGCCGCGTTGGAACGTCTACTGCAGGACATCCGTACGGCGGCCAACGTCACCACGCGCACCACGGTCGTGCTGTCCACGCCGTTCGAGGGCCGCCCGCCGCGGGTGACGGGCTGACCGACTGCTCAGCGTCCCAGCATCCCAGAGCGGCTCAGCGGCTCAGCGGCTCAGTGGCTCAGTGGCTCAGTGGCTCAGCGACGGTCGGCCGGTCGCTCGTTCCACCGGTGCAGCACCGGGACGTCGTGCTCGAAGTCGAGCGCCGAGATTGTAGCCGTGTCGAGCAGGTAGAGCGCACCGGCGGCGACCGGTTGGCCGAGCCAGCGAGCGGTCGCGACGCGCAATGAGTGGCCGTGCGCGACGAGGACCACGTCGCCCTGGGCGAGCAGGCGGCGGGCCTTCCCGAGCACCCGGTCCAGGCGCGCGCCGACCTCGTCGGGACGCTCACCTCCGGGGCATCCGTCGCGCCACAGATCCCAGTCGGGATCGGTTGTACGGATCTCTTCGCTGGTGATGCCCTCGTAGTCGCCGTACCGCCATTCGGCGAGGTCGTCATCGATGTCGGTCACCGTCAGGCCGGCGAGTTCGGCCGTGCGGGTCGCGCGGATCCGCGGGCTCGAAATGACCGCGGCGAATGCCCGGCCGGCCAGCACCGGCTTCAGCTGGGCCGCCTGCTCCTCGCCCTCGGCCGTGAGCGGCAGGTCGGTCACGGAGGTGTGCCGACCGTTGGCGCTCCACTCGGTCTGGCCGTGCCGGACCACCACGATCTCCGCCATGCTCGCCATTCTGCCGTGCCCCGTCGCGGCCGCGTTGACAGACCGTCGGGGCGCACGGTCCAGCGTTTAGTCACGGTGCACTCGGGTACGACCACGTGGTACGCCACGGAAGGCAGGAGGTCCGACCATGTCGAACAAGATGTCGAACAAGGCGCAGGAGTACACGGGCAAGGCGAAGGAATTCGTTGGTGAGAAGACGAACAACCCACGCCTGGCGAACGAGGGTCGGCGCGACCAGGTCGCGGCGCAGGCGAAGCAGGCCGGCAACGACCTGAAGAAAGCGGCGGATCGCGGTCGCGACGTGCTACAGCGCTAGTCCCCAGACTCCACTTTCCGTGGCGGG
>DATCXD010000154.1:0-23865 GCA_036566005.1 Micromonosporaceae bacterium
CGACCCGATCGGGTCCCCGGGTCGCGCCGGGCCGCAAGTCGGCCACCCCGAAAGATGCGCCCGAGCTGCTCGTCGGCCGCAATCCCGTGGTCGAGGCGCTGCGGGCCCGCATCCCGGCCACGGCGCTGTACGTCGCGCTCGGCATCGACATCGACGACCGCGTGACCGAGGCCGTCCGTACGGCGACCGACCGCGGCATCGCGTTACTGGAAGTCACGCGAGCCGAGCTCGACCGGATGACCGGTGGCATCCTCCATCAGGGCATCGGGTTGTCGGTGCCGCCGTACGCCTACGAGCCGTTCGACGACGTCGTGGCCAATGCGCTGGAGCAGCCCACGCCGCTGCTCGTGGCGCTCGACGGCGTCACCGATCCGCGCAACCTCGGTGCCGTCGTACGGTCGGCGGCCGCGTTCGGCGCGCACGGCGTGTTCATGACGGAACGCCGAGCCGCCGGGATCACGGCGACCGCCTGGCGGACAAGCGCCGGCGCGGCGGCTCGTGTTCCGATCGCGCAGGTCACCAACCTGACTCGTTCGCTGCGGCGCTGCCAGGATGAGGGGTTCACCGTCGTCGGTCTCGACGCGGACGGCTCGACGCCCCTCTATGGGCTGGAAGCGGCCGTCGGCCCGCTGGTCGTCGTGGTCGGTTCCGAGGGCCGCGGCCTGTCACGCTTGGTCGGCGAGGCCTGTGACTTCCGCGTGGCGATCCCGATGTCGTCCGATGTCGAGTCGTTGAATGCCTCGGTCGCCGCGGCGGTGACGCTGGCCGAGGTCGCCCGGCGTCGCGGTCTGGCGATCTAGCCGGGTGCCGCGATCTCGATCCGGTGGCTGTCCACGAGGCCGTGGGTTTGATTGGGACCGCCGACCGGTGAGCGCATAGAGTTACGACCGTGACCGATGCCTTAGTGTGGATCGACTGTGAGATGACCGGGCTCGATCTGAGCCGGGACGCGTTGATCGAGGTCGCCGCGCTCGTCACCGACCCGGATCTGAACCTCCTCGGCGAAGGCGTTGACGTTGTGATCCACGCGTCGGACGAGGTCCTCGACACGATGGGCGATGTCGTTCGCGACATGCACGCGAAATCTGGGCTTACCGATGAGGTCCGCAAGTCGGCGATCACGATGGCCGAGGCCGAAGATCTGATCCTGGCGTACGTGAAGCAGTTCGCCGCCACGCCGGGGAGCGCGCCGCTGTGCGGCAACTCGATCGCGACCGACCGTGGCTTCCTGGCGCGCGACATGCCCCGCCTCGACGGTCACCTGCATTACCGCATGATCGATGTCTCGTCGATCAAGGAGCTCACGCGCCGCTGGTATCCGAGGACGTACTATGGCCAGCCGCCGAAGGGACTCGCGCACCGGGCGCTG
Source organism: Micromonosporaceae bacterium (assembly GCA_036566005.1). GTDB lineage: Bacteria > Actinomycetota > Actinomycetes > Mycobacteriales > Micromonosporaceae > DASQPR01. Next base: position 1,370 of record DATCXD010000154.1, read on the forward strand.
GCCGACATCAAGGAAAGCGTCCGCGAGATGGACTACTACCGCCACACCGTGTTCGTAGCAGGTCCGGGGCCAGACGTGGATCAGGCCAAGGCCATCGCGGCCGAGCTGTCCGCCGCGCGCCCGATCGACTGAACCGAGCCATCACGGGGGAGCACGCCGTCGTGTCGCGACGCACGCGCCGGCGGGCACGCAACGGAGCGCGCTGGCCGGCACGCAACGGCGGGCGCGCCGCAACCCCCTCGACGAATCGACGCCGTGCTCGGCTATCATGGTCGGGCACGCCGTTCGGTATGATCGCGCCCGCGCGCGGTCGACCGGTCGGCATTGTTGCATGGTGGTTGTAGCTCAGCTGGTAGAGCACCGGGTTGTGGTCCCGGGGGTCGCGGGTTCAAGTCCCGTCAGCCACCCGTCGAATTCGAAGCGCAGGCGCACGAGCGCCTGCGCTTCGTCGTGTCCTGGAACGGCCAGTTCTGCCGGCGCCCGATGGCGAACCAAGGGCGAACGGCGAACACCCACGTCTTGATCAAGAGATGATGGGCAGATGCGCGTGCCGAATACCGCCGCCGACCTGTTCGACCAGCTTGGGGACTATCGCGTCGAGTACGACCTGGACGGCGAGCCCGACCTCGTCGGGCCGACCGGTCATCGCCTCGAAACGTGGCGCGAGGATTTTCCGTACCCCACGCGTATGACCCGGCCCGAATACGACCGCGTCAAACGCCAGCAGCAGATCGAGCTGCTCAAGCTGCAGGACTGGGTGAAGAAGACGGGCGCGCGCGTGATGATCATCTTCGAAGGGCGCGATGCGGCCGGCAAGGGCGGCACGATCAAGCGCTTCACTCAGCATCTGAATCCGCGCGGCACGCACGTTGTCGCGCTGGACCGGCCGACCGCGCGCGAGCAGTCGCAGTGGTATTTCCAGCGCTACATCGCGCACCTGCCGTCGGCCGGCGAGATCGTGCTGTTCGACCGCTCCTGGTACAACCGGGCCGGGGTGGAGCGGGTTATGGGCTTTTGTACGGACGAGGAATACGTCGAGTTCCTGCGCGACGTCCCGGAGCTCGAACGCATGCTGGTGCGCTCCGGTCTCCACCTGATCAAGTTCTGGTTCTCGGTGTCACGCAGCGAGCAGCGAACCCGCTTCGCCATCCGGCAGCTCGACCCGGTGCGCCAATGGAAGCTGTCGCCGACCGACATCGCGGCGCTGGACTTGTGGGATGCGTACACGGCGGCGAAGGAAGCGATGTTCGCCGAGACGGACAGCGACGAGGCGCCGTGGGCGATGGTGAAGAGCAACGACAAGAAACGGGCGCGGGTCGAGGCGATGCGGTGGGTCCTGTCGCATTTCGCCTACACCGGCAAGGACTACGACGTGGTGGGTACGCCCGACCCGGCGATCGTCATGCCGGCGGCGCACTCGATCGAGCCGTCCGAGTATCCACTTTCCTGACGGATCGCATGGGCTTCAGCGCTGCGCGCCGCGCGAACCTCTGCAGCGCGCGGCCCTGCGGAGTTACAGCGCGCTGCCCTTGAGATAGGTGTCCCAGCTGACGTTCCAGTCGGTCCAGCCGTCGCCCCAGGCCAGCTTGCGTCCGGTGTTCTTCACCGTCACCGGGTCGCCGACATGCGAGTTCTCGTACATCCACTTCGCGTTGGCCGTCGACACATTCGTGCAGCCGTGTGAGACGTCGGTGTGACCCTGGGACGCCACCGACCAGGGTGCCGCGTGGATGAACTGACCACCCCACGTCAGCCGCATCGTGTAATACACGAGTTCCCGGTAGCCGTCGGGCGAGTTGACCGGGATGCCGCCCGTGCCGAGCGACGAGTCGAACAGTTCTTTCGGCTTGCGGGTCATGATGACCATCGCACCGGACGACGACGGCGTACTCGCCTTGCCGAGGCTCGCCGGCATCGCCTTGACGACCTTGCCGTTCTGCTCGACCGTCACTTCGTGGGTCTTGTCGTCGACCGTGACCTGCAACGGGTTCGTGGTGATCTCCGCGTCCACGGTCAGGTCGTTGCGGCCGTAGTAGCCGTCGCCGAACGGCACGCCACCGGTCTGTACGGCGATGTGCAGCTTCGTGCCCGGCTGCCAGTACGTCTTCGGCCGGTAGTGGATCTCCTTGTTGGACATCCAGTACCACGAGCCGGTCTGTTCCGGCGTCGACACCACGGTCAGTCGCTTCTGGACCTTGGCCTCGTCGTCCTTGCTGACGCCGTGACCGAGCGTGATGACGATCGGCATTCCGATGCCGTACACGAGTCCGTCGCCAAGAGCGCTCTGCACCCGTACGAGATTCTGTGGTGCTGCCATTGTGGTGAACGAGATCTTCGACGTCGCCGGCTTACCGTTCGACCCGGTGGACTCGACGGTCGCCGTGTAGCGCGTGCCGTACGCCAGTTGCTTTGCCGGCACCCAGGTCGACGGGTCGTAGCCGGCCGCGCCGGACACGGCGTTACCGGCGCTGTCGGTCAGCGTCACCTTCGTCGTCGAGTTGCCGTGCTCGTAGGCGATCGTCGTGCCGGCCGGGACGTCGGTCGCGCCGTTGGCCGGCGACGTGATCCGCGGACCGTTCCCGGTCCCGCTGGTCGGGCCGGAACCTCCGCGTCCATTCCAGGTGGCCGTCGGCGATGACGAGCACGCGGCCAGGGCGAGCACACCGGCCAACGCCAGAGGGGCGATGACCCGTCGGATACGGGTGCGTGTCGTCAGCATCCACCCATGGTGCCCGCTTTTGGCAAGGCGGCAAACCAACCCGTACCCGTGGGATGTGGTCGTGACGGATGTCTCGCGCGGCGCTCCGCGAACCACGCGCCCGGCGGAGGCCGCGGACCGAGCAGATCAGAACGACGGTACGTAAGTATTCGGCACACTCACCGTGACAGGAACGGCACTGCCCTTGATGAAGTCCGGCCACGACAGGTCCCAGGCGGTCCAGCCGTTGCCCTCGGCGACGTGGCGTGGCGTGCCGCTGATGCTCACCGGGTCGCCGACCAGGCTGTTCTGGTAGATCCACTTCGCGTTGGACGGGCCGATGTTCACGCAGCCGTGGCTGACGTTGGTGTGGCCCTGCGCGTAGACCGACCACGGTGCCGAGTGCAGGAACGTTCCGCTCCAGGTCAGCCTCTCGGCATACTTCACCGCGACACGGTATCCACCCGGGCCCTCGTCGAGCGTGTCGAACACCGTGGCGGGCAGCCGATCCATGATGACGAACTGGCCGGACCACGACGGCTTGCTGGCCTTGCCCATGCTGATCGGATAGCGCTTGATGACCTTGCCGTCGCTGGTGACGGTCAGCATGTGGTTCTTGTTGGTGACCGACATCTCCAGGTCGCGGCCGATCGTCACGGTCGCCACGCGGTCCTTGTCCAGCACGCGGCCGCCGATCGGCAGGCCGCCGAGCGCCGCCCGCACGGCGAGCGTCGTGCCGGTCTTCCAGTAGGACTGCGATCGGTAGACCACCTCGCGGTCGGAGATCCAGCGCCACGCCCCGACCTGCGCCGGCGAACTCGTCACGAACAGGCGGCTCTGCACGGCCGGCCGGCTCGCCTTCGGGATCGACGTACCGAAGTCGATCACGATCGGCATGGCCACGCCGTACGTCCCGCCGCTGTTCAGATTGAAGCTCGTGGAGATCGGCTTGGTGGCCGGCTTCGGCATCGTCACGAACGACGTCGTGGTTTGCGTAGTCTTGCCTCCAGCGCCGGTCACGGTCACCGTCGCTGTGTACTGCTGACCGAACGCGAGCGGTGCGCCCGGCACCCAGGACGATCCGTCGCGCCGCATCTCACCGGCTACCTGCTGCCCCGACGCGCTGACCAGGGTGACCGCGCTCACGACTCCGTTGTTGGCGGTCGTACCGATCTCGACCGAGACCGGGACCTTCGTTGCGTTGACCTTGGGCGAGACGGCGATGGTCGGCCTTGGCGCCGCTGCGGCATCACCCTTCGCAGCGGTGGTTGCGGTCTTCGCGGACGGCGGGCCCGAGCAGGCTCCCAATATCAGGGGTACGGACAATGCCAGTCCAGTTGCGGTCAGCTTGAGTCCCGTACCTCTGCCTGCCATAGTTCCCGTCCTTCGCCCCCCGATTGTGAACTTTGCAGGTTTATGGTGCATGACCCCCTACCTGCGCGGATGCAAATTGCGCAGTTTGTAGGGTTGGCTCGGACGTCGCGATTCGTCGCCGGCGCGCTGTGGATCTTCGAGTGAGTTTGACTCGGCGACTGGGGCAGTCTTATCGGCGCTCGGCCGGCGCCGTCCACGGTTGGATGGCTCCCGCCCGCCGCCGTGGTCGGCCACGGATCGTGCGTCGCTACGATCATGTCCGTCGTGCTCGGGTACCGACAGGGTGCCGCCGGGGTGCGGGCATTCGAGTGGGAGGGCGCTCGGCCGGCGTGCTAAGGTCATCGACGTTTCCAGTGAGCGCCGCTAGCTCAACTGGCAGAGCAGCGGACTCTTAATCCGCGGGTTCGGGGTTCGAGTCCCTGGCGGCGCACAAGATCATCAAGGTCTCGAGCAGGCGTTATCCGTTTGCTCGGGACCTTTTCTGTGGCCGCTGCACGCCCGTGGGTGATCGGCGGGTGATCCGGAGCCGTTGGACGGGTGCGAACCGGGCTGGACTGAACCGCACAGGCTGTGAATCGGCTGTCAGCGTGTGCCAACAGCACGGTCATTCGGGCGTTGACCGGATGACATAGAAGTGGGTTCGAGTCGCGTGCCTAGGTCTTGCGCGATGGGTTAGACGCTAGCGCCGCTCAGGCGATCGCCTGGACGTTACGTCAGCCAGCGAGCCGGTCGATCGGAACCGGTCCGTGCCGCGCGCCGCACCGACTTCTGGGCGACATTCGGTCCTATGCGCCGACTGTCGGAGTGCTATCAGGACGGTGCTGGGCGAGCCAGAACACGTCAAGGGCTCCATCGTTGAAACCGAAGATTGCGACCGCGCCGCGCTAGACCTTCCGTGGGAGGTGTCTCTAGACGCAGCCCGTCAACCGGCGTCGACTGTCCATTGTCGATGTCGGCGTCAGTTAAGTGATGTCGCGGTGGGCCGTGAGTAGGACTCCGCCTGTGGCGGCGATGAGGGCGTAGCCGGCCAGGACGAGTCCACCCTGCCACGGGTGCAACAGTGGCTGGTTGGCAAGCGTTGAACCGATGAGGGCTTCCTGGGCCTGGCCGGGCAGGTACTGTGTCCAGCTGTTGAGCGCGCTGATGCTGGTGAGTACGTGTTCGATGACGAATAGGTAGATGAGCATTGCGACGACGGTCGCGACCTGGTCGTGGAGCAGTGCACCGAGGCCGACGCCGATTAACCCAAACGCTGCGACGGCCGCGATCACGCCGGCGAAGGTCGCGATGACGCCGCTAACGCCAACGGTCAGGGGAATGTGTTTGGTTGCCAGCCAGGGCAGCGCGATCGTGGCTGCCGCGGCAAAGCACGCCAGGGCAAATGCCGCGCCGGACATTGCGTAGGCGGCGAGTTTCGCGACGACGACGCGGCCCCGGTGTGGTGTGGCCAGGAACGTCATGGTTACCGTGCGGTGTCGGTACTCGCCGGTCACCCCGACCGCGGCCAGTACCGCCACGAGAGGGGAGCCGCCGGCTCCGACGGCGAGTAGCGTGCGCTGACCCTGGGGTGTGGTCAACGGCAGCGTGAAGGTGCCGGGAGTGTTGGCGAAAGCAATGTCCAGCGTGGCGTACAGCGCTGTGACACCGAGGGCGGCCAGCAGCAGCCACAGCCATAGCCGGGTGCTGAGCAGCTTGCGAAACTCGCCTGCGATCAGCGCCGCCATGTCATCGTCCACTCGGTACGGCCGTGGTTCGTTTGTCGGGTTGGCTGGTGAGGGCGAAGAACGCCTGCTCCAGGTCGCTGTCTTCGGTGGCCAACCAGAACACCGGTATGTGCTCCGCGTGGGCGAGTCGGCCGACCTGCTCGGGGTCGGCGCCGATGATGCTTAGTCGACCCGAACCAGGCTGGCCGATGCGCCCGTCGGGGATGCCTGAACGCAGCAACGCCGTGCGCAGGTCATCGACCTGCGAGGTGCGCACCGTAACTACCGGCCCGTCCACGTCGACGAGGTCCGCGAGGCTGCCTTCCCGTACACACTGGCCGTTGTGAATGATCACGACACGGTCGACGAGTTGCTGAACCTCAAAAAGCACGTGGCTGGAGACCAGAACGGTGCGGCCGGCACTAGCCAGGTCACGCAGCAGGCGGCGTAACCAGGCGATACCCTCCGGGTCCAGGCCGTTGCCGGGCTCATCGAGGATGAGGACCTGCGGGTCACCGAGAAGCGCCGCGGCCAGGGCCAGACGCTGCCGCATGCCCAGCGAGTAGCCGCCTACCGCGCGATCGGCGGCGTCTGCCAGGCCGACCACGTCGAGGACCTCATCGGCGCGGGCAAGGGAGTAGCGATTGACCGTGCAGTACACCCGCAGATGGGATCGGCCGCTGCGCGCCGGGTGGAAGCCGGTGGCGTCTAACGCAGCGCCCACCGTGCCGTTCGGCCCTCGCAGTTGCCGGTACGAACATCCGCCGATCGTGGCTTGTCCCGAGTCTGGGGTCACCAGCCCCAGCAGCATTCGCAGCGTGGTGGTCTTACCTGCCCCGTTCGGTCCGAGAAACCCGGTGACACCGCCCGGCTCGACCGTGAAGTTCAGCCGATCGACCGCCCGGACGGATCCGAAGGACTTGCACAGGTCGCGGACCTCGATTCGTCCGGCGTCCTCGGCCGCTGGTGTGGTTACCATGACATCGGAGGCTACAACATAGTGAAGCGACTACACAATGATGCGGGTACCCTACCGGCCACGACAGGCGTGCCCGGCGACCTTGCCCGCTCCGCTATGGACCTGCTCTTCGAGGTCGCGGTAGTCCTCGGCGACGCAATGGCGCAAAGCCTGGGTGCACAGGGGTTGACCACAGCACGCGCCGAGTTGATCTGGCGACTACACGAGGCCGGCCCGATGACCCAGCGCCAACTCAGTCAGGTATTGCGCTGCACCCCGCGCAATGTCACCGGCCTGGTCGACGCACTACAGTCGGCCGGATTCGTCAGTCGCAGCCCGCACCCCACCGACCGACGGGCGACGCTCGTCGCCCTCGCCGATCGGGGCGCCGAGATGGCCGCTGCGTGGCACGCAGAACGCCAACAAGGTACGGCGGCGCTGGTCGGCGACATTCCCCCTGAACAGTTGGCGCAGTTCGTTTCCACCTTGGATAGCGTGCTGGCTCGGCTACGCACAGACACGTGGAGCAACGCCGACACCTCGGGCCCGACCACCACGCCGTAGAACCTCCCCAACGTTATCCGCGGCTGATCACGAGGTCGGTCCGCCTCGGAGAGCGTACCGACGTGCTCGCGCGCGGTCGGCCCAGCAACTCCGAACGGCATCAATGCGTCGGGCCAAACCGGTCGAGGCGAGATTGGCCGCTGACGTTGTCCTGCCGGTCCAGAGCAAGATCAGGATGCGGACTAACCGTGTTCGAGGCGCCGATTCAGAGCCTCGACGTTAGTCGGCATCTCCTTGCGAGCCTCGCGGCGCACGACGAGCGGGACAAGAAGCTTGCCGATGCCGTGACCTTGGAGGTCCACGGCGATGGTCAGGCGGGATCGACCGGCCATCAGAGGCTCGACAGTGACGTCGACGACGGCCCGGATAGGTCCGTCGATGCCCCGCACGCCCCAGGTCTTCGGTGGGTCGATGTGCATCACTTCAGATGTGCTCTGACGATTGGCGCGACCGATGCGCCGTGTGGTCACGCAGTGCGTCCCCACGCGCGGAGTGCCGGGCTGGTCCATGTGGCCATCGATGACGCCCGCTTGCCATTCGTGGAACCGGGTCGGGTCGATCGCGTAGGCAAACACGTCCTCGACGGACCGGTCGACCTCGGTGGTGGTCGTGATCGGCGCCATCTCAGCTGCCCTCGCCAAACAGAGCGGCGTAGCGGTCCAGGTAGAGCGGCCATCCTTGGTCGTGGCCGACGCCGTCGCTCACGGCCTGCCAGCCCGGGCCGTGCCGGTCGATGTGGCGGTGTTCCAGCTCGACCCGGGTGCGGTGCGGGGTTTCGGCGACGAACGTGACCTCGACCTCGCTGGTGTTGTCTGGGTTGGTCTCGATCTGCCACTGCGGGCTGATGTCCCAACTGAACATGACCCGATCCGGCGGTTCATAGGCCAGCACGCGCGCCCAGCGGCATTCGCTGCCGTCGACGGCCCGGTCGTAGATGTGACCGCCAACCTTCGGTTCGAATACGGTCTCTTCGATCGCCGCACCGAGCAGGTTGTGCTCAGGCGGTTTGAAGTCGCCGAACCGTTCGGTGAACACGGTGAAGGCCTCTTCGATCGGCGCATTGACGACGATCTGCCTGCGGACCACCTCGGCCGCTGCCTGGGTCATGACTTCTCCTCGGTCTGTTGGTCAACGACGTATTGATAGCTGTCCAGCGCGCGATTCCAGAACGTCTCAAGCTGATCACGCAACGCGGACACGCCGGCCGGATTGAGCCGATAGACCCGACGGGTGCCAGCCGCGCGATCAGTGACCAGCCCGGCGTCCTTGAGCACCTTCAGGTGCTGCGATACGGCCGGTCGACTGATCGGAAGCTCGTCGGCGAGCTCACCGACAGCACGCGGTCGCTCGGCCAGGCACGCGACGATGGCCCGCCTGGTGGGATCTCCCAACGCATCCCAGCCATCGGCCACTCGGTAAGTACTCACAAACGGTAAGCTATAACTTACGGGCACTTCGAGTCAAGGCCTCCTCGACCCCACCGGCAACGGCCGAGCCCGCTGGACGCAACGCTGGAAGCAGGCCCTCAACGCGTTCGACATCACCTTCGACGGCCGACTGTCCACCAGCCGACCCTGACCCACAACAACCCAGTTACACCGTTGAGTTGACACACCCGACCCTCGAGTCCGCCGCTCAGGCTTATCGGACCATGACGGCTCGATGCTCAGCTCGCGCAATGACTCGTTGATCGCGATGGTCAACCACCGTCGCTGGCTGCGGCGGTGGGGCTGGCGGAGTTGGTCGATGAGTGGTTGACGGTCCCGTCGGACAAGGGCGCCAACGCCGGCGCGAAGGTGACGGCACTGGTTGCCGGGATGGTCGCGGGTGCCGACTCGAATCGATGACATGGCGCTGCTGCGGCACGGTGCGACGCGCCGGATCTTCGACCAGCCGTATGCGCCGTCGACGTTGGGGTCATTCCTGCGGGCGTTCCGCTTCGGCCATGTCCGTCAGCTCGACGCGGTCGCCTCGAGGCATGGACCCGAATGTCATAGCCGCGATCGGCGGCATCGCCGCCGACGCCTGGACCACGATCGAGTACACCGACGCCGTGCGCGACCCGGACACCGGTCGGTGGGTATCCCGCGCGCAGGTTGCCGAGGTGCCATTCGCCGCGTTCAGTTCCCACAAAAACGCCGAGCGCATCACCGGGCGGCTCGTGGTGCGCCGCATCCCCGACCTCAACCCGCCCGGCGACACCGGGCAGGCCACACTGTTCGACCTGTGGCGATTCCACACGTTCCTGACCGCCAGCGACCTCGACACGGTTACCACGGACAAGGTGCACCGCCATCACGCGATCATCGGGGCGCGAGCAGCCGGATCCTGCCGGGGACTGGGTGGGTGCCGGCGGTCCAGAGAATCCCGACGCCCCGAGCCGGTAGCGGATGGTCGTCTGGGTTGTGGTGTTCCTTTGCTGAGGACGTACGGCGGACCGATGATCAGGGTTCCTAGGAATCGCGCCGCGCCCATAGTTGCATTGCGCCGAGGTACGGGCGGCACGAAGCGCATTAACCGGGACGGTCCCTCCGTGGCGGGAAGATTCGTGGCCGCGAGCGCAGCGCCGTTAGCGGCGTGTCGGCCATCTGGCGCTATCCACTCTACTGGTTCCTCCAGAGCAATCCGACGATGTCCGCCGCGTCGCGGGCTGCGATGGTGACGCGGGCGCGGGGCAAGCACTCCGGGTGCTGTTGACGGAGGTAGTCGATGAGCCCTTCCCGCAGTTCGCAGCGAAGGTTCCACGATCTTGGTCCGTCCACGGCGGAGGCGACTATCCGCACGATCATGGTCGTCGGTGTCGTGTCAATGACCTGCGCGCCGAGCGCGATACCGTCCCAGTTCTGCGACGCTTCGGCGATTCGACGAGTCTGCTCGCGCACGTCGGCCATCGGCGTGGTGTGGTCGAGGTGAAGCAACACGCTGCCCAGCACGCGGGCCTCGCGACGGGTCCAGTTTTCGAATGGCTGCGTCGTGAAATAGGTGGTGGGCAGCACGACGCGTCGCTCGTCCCACAGCTGTACCACGACGTGGGTCAGGCCGACGTCTTCGACCCGGCCCCATTCGTTGTCGACGAGTACGGCGTCGTCGAGGCGGAGCATGTCGGTGAACGCAAGCTGCAGGCCGGCGACGAAGTTGCTGAGCGTCGATTTCGCGGCGAGCCCGACAACGACTCCGGCGATGCCGGCGGAGGCGAATAGCGACGCTCCGACGGACCGCAGATGTGGAAACGTCATGAGGGCGGCGTAGGCGGCGAGCAGGATCACGGCCGCCGCGGTCGCCCGCCGGCTCACGGCGATCCGCGTCCGCGTTCGGCGCATCCGCCGATTGTTGGCGACGTTGACCGGGTAGCGGCGAAAGCTGATCTCTTCGAACGCGAACAGGAGCTTCACGCACAGCCAGGCGCCGGTGAGGATGAGCGCCAGGACGAGGATGTGCCGGACGTCGTCGACTACCGAGCGCGGCAGGTCCGTCAGCGGTAAGGCCACCAGCAGGGCACCGATGAAGATCACGGCAGTCCAGGGCCGGTGACACATGCGGTGCACGGTGGTCAGTGTGGCCTTGCGACGTCCCCGCGCCGAGTGACGAATGATGACGTCGGATGTCCAACCGGCGATCGCGGCAGCGACGGTCGCCGCTAGGAGAACGACCGCGGCACGCATCAGCCCGCCTCGCCGCGGAGTCGTTCGTGCACCATGCGGACCGCGATCGCTCCGTCCCCGACGGCCGACGCGACCCGTTTGACCGATCCGGCTCGTACGTCGCCGGCCGCGAAGACGCCGGTCCGGCTCGATTCGAGAAGCAACGTGCCGCTGCCACTCGGCGGCGATTCGACGTCGGTGCCGGTTTGTACGAATCCGTGTTCGTCGAGGGCAACGCTGTGGGCGAGCCACCGTGTGCCCGGGGCGGCGCCGATGAACACGAACAGCGAACGCGCGTCGATTCGGGAACGGTCGCCGGTCTGATTGTTCTCGACGACGACGGCGTCGAGGCTGCGATCGCCGACGAGTTCCCGCGCTTCGGTGTGGGTGAGCACGGCCACGCCGGGATGATTCACGAGCTGGTCGACGAGGTAACGTGACATGTCCTGACCGATGTCGCCGCTGCGTACCAGAAGCGTGACGTGCGCCGCGTGCCGGGCGAGGAACAGCGCCGCCTGTCCGGCCGAGTTCCCGCCACCGATGACCGCGACCGGATCCCCGGCGCACAAACGCGCTTCGATCTCGGTCGCGGCGTAGTAGACGCTGACACCTTCAAGCCGACCAAGCCCCTCGATGTCCGGCTTGCGGTATTGCGCGCCGGTAGCGACGAGTACGGTACGGGCGCGGATCTGGCTGCCATCATCGAGCGCAACGGCGTGATAGCCGTCGTCATCGGTGAGTCCGACCGCGGCGGCCGGAACACTCACGAGCGCACCGAATTTCCCGGCTTGGATAGACGCTCGCTCGGCGAGTTCCGCACCCGACAGTCCGGCCGGAAAACCGAGATAATTTTCGATCAGAGGCGAGCTCTCGGCTTGACCGCCGGTGGCGATCGCCTCGACGGCGACCGTGTGCAGGCCCTCCGACGCGCCGTAGACGCAGGCGGCGAGTCCGGCCGGACCGGCACCGACGACGAGCAGATCGCAAACATTGTGCGCGTCGAGTGGTGGAGGCAGCCCGACGAGTCGGGCCAGATATGCGTTGGTCGGGTTGCGAAGCACGTTCTCGTTCCGCCAGATCGCGATCGGCGTGTCGGCCGCGGCAACACCGATCGCAGTGAGCAGCGCCTCGGCGTCGTCGTCGGTGTCCAGGTCGATCCAACGGTGGGGTAGTCGGTTGCGGGCGGCGAAGTCGCGTAACCGTCGCGTGTCCGGTGAGTAACGCGATCCGACGATGCGGAATCCGCTGCCGAGCCCGATCAGGATGGATCGCCGTTGCAGATAGGCCCGCAGGATCAGGTCGCCGAGTTGGGTGTCGCGGGCCACGCGTTGGCGTAGCCGGTCGGCCGGAACGGCGATGATCTCGCCGTCGGTGAGTGCGACTGTGCTCACGAAGGCCGCGTGACCGGCGAGCACACCTAGTTCGCCGAGGAACCGTCCCGGTCCGTGTACGCCGATCCGGCGCTGTTGCGGTGTGCCGTACGCATCGTACGTCGCGACGATTCCGGCCGTGATCACGATGAAGTCAAGCGGCGGTTTGCCTTCGGCGATCAGAACATCGCCGGCTCGGGTGGAGCGTCGAGCCCCGTCGGCGGCCAGACTTTCGATCTGGGCCGTGTCAAGCCGCGGGTAGGCGCCGAACGTGTCGGGCGTTTCCTCGGCCGGTGTCGCGTCCGACGGCCGCTCAGACATAGTCTTCGTCGACGTAGCACCAGCGCCAGTCTTCGCCGGGCTGCAAGGACTGGACAATCGGATGGCCCACGCCGTAAGCGTGGGCGCGCGCGTGGCGTAGCGGCGACGAATCACAGCATCCAACGTGACCACACGTCAGGCACAGACGCAGGTGCACCCACGGCGAACCGATGCGCAGGCACTCCTCGCATCCGTTGGGTGTGGACGGCGTTACCGGGCGGATCATGGTGACGTGCGGGTCCATGGTGGACTCCTTGATGCGAAGGTCATGGTCCGGAAGCGCCGGCGCCGATCGTGTCGGTCACCCACTGACGGATGACGGCCGCGGACACCGCACCGGCGCGGCGCGCCTTGACGTCGCCGCCGCTCATCACGAGCAGGGTAGGGATCGCCTGTACCGCGAAGCGTGCGGCCGTCTTCGGGGCCGCGTCGACGTCGACCTTGACGAGTTTGACCGTGCCGGCGAGGTCCCGCGCGACCTGCTCCAATGCGGGACTGACGACGCGGCACGGCGCACACCACGTCGCCCACAGGTCGACCAGTACGGGCAGCCGAGCGGCGTCGACGACGTCCGCGAACGACTCGTCGTCGGCGGCCGTGATCCATGGCAGCGGGTTGTGGCAGTTACCGCACCGCGGCACGCCAGCGGCCGCGGCCGGAACGCGGTTGCGCTTCCCGCAGTGTGGGCAGGCGATGATGTTCGGCGCCGTGGTCATGGCGTCTGGTTGGGCACGCGGTAGTCGACCATGAGCTCCCCGTCCGTGACGCCGACCCGGATGGCCGCACCGGGCTGCACGTCACCGGCCAACAGTGCCCGCCCGATCCGTGTCTCGATTTCGCGGGAGATGAACCGCCGCAGTGGCCGGGCGCCGTAGACCGGGTCGAAGCCTCGCTCCGCTATGAACCGTCGAGCTTCATCGCCCAGTTCCAGGATCATCTGGCGCTCGCCGAGACGCGCCCGCAGATCGGCGAACATCAGCTCGACGATGTGTTCGATCTCGTTCTCGGTCAGCGGCTTGAACAACACGATTTCGTCGACACGGTTGAGGAACTCGGGCCGGAAGTGGCCCCGCATCTCGGCCAGCACGCGATCCCGTGCCTGTGTCGATAGCTCGCCGGATGACGTGACACCGTCGAGTAGGAACTCGGAGCCGATGTTGGAGGTCATGATGATGACGGTGTTGCGGAAGTCGACCGTACGGCCCTGCGCGTCGGTGAGCCGGCCGTCGTCGAGGACCTGCAGCAGGATGTTGAACACGTCGGCGTGCGCCTTTTCAATTTCGTCGAACAGCACCACGGTGTAGGGCTTACGGCGTACGGCCTCGGTGAGTTGGCCGCCCTCCTCGTAGCCGACATAGCCGGGCGGCGAACCGACGAGTCGGCTGACCGTGTGCCGTTCCTGATACTCGGTCATGTCGAGGCGGACCATGTTGTCCTCGGTGTCGAACAGCGCCACCGCGAGCGCCTTGGCCAGCTCGGTCTTTCCGACACCGGTCGGGCCGAGGAAGATGAACGACCCGATCGGTCGACGCGGGTCCTTGATACCGGACCGAGCCCGGATGACCGCGTCGGCGACCAGGTCCACGGCCTCGTCCTGACCGACGATCCGCTCGTGCAAGATGTCGGCGAGGCGAAGCACCTTCGTCCGTTCACCCTCTTGCAGCCGAGCAACAGGGATGCCGGTCCATCGGGCGACGATCCCGGCGATCTCGTCGTCGGTGACCACCTCCCGGAGCAGTCGAGCGTCACGTTGCTTGGCGGATAGTGTCTCTTCTTCGGCGTGCAGCCGACGCTCCAACTCGGGTAGGCGGCCGTGGCTGAGTTCCGCCGCACGGTTCAGGTCGTAGTCCCGCTCGGCGCGCTCCGCCTCATGGCGCACCTGTTCGATCTCCCGACGCAGCTCCTGCACCTTTCGCAGCGCCTGTCGTTCGGACTCCCACTGGGCGCGCGTGGCCCCGGCCTGGGCCCGCAGGTCGGCAAGCTCCCGACGCAGGTCGGCCAGTCGCGCGACACTCGCCGCGTCGTCCTCCTTCGCGAGAGCGGCTTCTTCGATTTCCAGTCGGGTGACGCGTCTGGTTAGTTCGTCGAGTTCCGCGGGCATCGAGTCGATCTCGGTACGTAGTTGCGCGCATGCCTCGTCGACGAGGTCGATCGCCTTGTCCGGCAGGAACCGATCCGAGATGTAGCGGTGGCTGAGGGTGACTGCGGCGACCAGAGCGCTGTCTTGAATCTTGACGCCGTGGAAGACCTCGAGCCGTTCCCGCAAACCGCGCAGGATCGAGATCGCGTCTTCGGTCGACGGTTCGTCGACGATGATCGGCTGGAAACGGCGCTCGAGCGCGGCGTCCTTCTCGATGTGGCTCCGGTACTCGTCGAGTGTCGTCGCGCCGATCATGTGCAGCTCGCCCCGGGCGAGCATCGGCTTGAGCATGTTTCCGGCGTCCACCGCCCCCTCGGCCGCGCCGGCACCGACGACGGTGTGCAACTCGTCTACGAACAGCAGGATCCGGCCCTGCGCGGCGCGGACCTCGTTGAGCACCGCCTTCAGGCGTTCCTCGAACTCACCGCGGTACTTCGCTCCGGCCACGAGCGCGCCCATGTCGAGCGAGAAGACCGTCTTGTCGCGCAGCCCCTCGGGTACGTCGCCGGCCGCGATCCGCTGAGCGAGACCCTCGACGATGGCGGTCTTGCCGACGCCAGGGTCACCGATGAGAACCGGGTTGTTCTTCGTCTTACGCGACAGGATCTGTACGACGCGGCGGATCTCACCGTCCCGGCCGATCACCGGATCGAGGCGGTCCTCGGTCGCGTCCGCGACGAGGTCACGGCCGTACTTCTCCAACGCCTCGTAAGCGGCCTCGGGTAGGGCCGAGGTAACCCGTTGATTTCCACGGATCGATGTGAGCGCGGCGAGGAACGCCTCCCGGGTGACGCCCTGCTCGCGCAGCACCCGGCCGGCCGGTGTGGCCACGCCCTCACCGATCAGCGCAAGGAGCAGATGCTCGACGGAGACGTACTCGTCCTTGAGCCGGCCGGCCTCGGACGCTGCGTTGTCGAACAAGCGGCCCAGGCGTTGCGTCACCCTGATTTCGCCCGGCGCGGCACCGGGTCCGCTGACGCGGGGTCGGCGCTCGAGTTCGGCGTCGACTTCCTTGTTGAGTGCGTCCGGGTCGGCACCGGCCTGGCGCAGCAGGCGCGGCGCGAGGCCGTCGGGCTGTTCGAGCAGCGCCAGCAACAGATGCTCGCCGTCGACGTCGCTGTGGCCGAACCGTAACGCTTTGGTCTGCGCGTCGTGTAGCGCTTCCTGCGATTTTTGAGTCAGCCGGTTGAGGTCCATGTTCTGTCTCCGACTCCGGACCCGCCTCGTGCGTCGAGGCGATCCAATAGGTCAAGCACGAGACCGATCGCGGCGTAGTTGAGACCGAAACCGGCGCGTAGACGTTGGATTCGCGCGACCGTGGCCACGTCGCCCGGTCGGAACCACAGCCGGCCCGCCCGGTCCGTCCGCGGTGAGAGCAGTCCGAGGGCAACGAAGCGGCGTACCAGGTCGGGATGTAGCCGGCACGCCGCCGCGAACGCGTTGATGTCCAGGCCACCCGCCGCGGAGTCGACCTGGATGATGGCCAGGGTGGCGGTCATGGCGAGCTCCTCGGGTTGAACGTGGATACGGCCGCGAGTTCCTCGAACAACCGGCGCTCCTCCTGCGACGGTTTCGGGGGCACCATGATGCGAACCTCGGCGTAGAGGTCGCCGGGTCGTCCGCGCGGGTCCGGGATGCCCTGGCCACGCATGCGCAGGCGACGGCCGCTGGACGTGCCCGGTGGGATGGTCAGCTTCTTGTCACCGGTCGGTGTCGCCACGGTGACCGCGGCGCCCAGCGCTGCCTCCCAGGCGGTGACCGGAAGCGTTGTCGTGACATTGCGACCGTCGACCCGGTATCGGGGATCCGGTGCGATGCGCACCACCAGGTACAGGTCCCCGGGGGTCGCGCCGTCGGTTCCCTGACCGCCTTGGCCGGCCAGCCGGATCCGTTGGCCGTCAACGACTCCGGCCGGAATCGTCACCTCATAACTCCTGGTCCCGCCGGGACCGGACAGCGTGACCGAGCGACGGCCGCCACGGTAGGCGTCCTCGAGCGACAGCTCCAGCTGCGCCTCCTGGTCGGCGCCCGGGATTGGACCCCAACCGCGCCGGCCGCCAAACATGCCGCCGAACAGATCTTCCAGATCGACGTCGGCCCCTTCGGTCCGGAACCAGAAGTCCTCATCGGGACCACCCGCGGGTCCGGCCCGCGCGCCAGCACCTGGCCGCGCACCCGCCGTGGATCGGCGGCCGCGTGGGCGGGCACCCGCACCCTCGGGAACCCGTCGAAATTCGGGTCCGTAGGCGTCGTAGCGGCGACGCGTCTCCGGGTCCGAAAGCACCTGGTACGCCTCGCCGATCTCTTTGAACCGCTCCTCAGCGCTTGGATCGGAGTTGACGTCGGGGTGGTATTGGCGCGCAAGCTCCCGGTAGGCGCGCTGGATCTCGGCCGCGCTGGCCGTCGGCGACACGCCCAGGGTCTGATAGAAGTCCCCGCTAGCCGCCATCACGGTCTCCGGAGGCGACCACTACCGAAGCCGGACGCAGCTGATGGTCGCCCTCGCCGTAGCCCGGCCGCACGACCCGCACGATCGTTCCCGCGGGTGCCTGAGGATCATCGACGACGGCGACCGCTTCGTGCCGGGCCGGATCGAATGACCCGCCGATGTCGTCGTCGCGGCGCCCGAATCCCAACGCCGCCAACACATCGACCGCCTGATCACGTACGGCACGTACGCCGTCGATGATCGAATCCGGATCCGCGTCGGCATGTTCCAGTGCCAGGTCCAGGTTGTCGATGACAGGAAGCAACGAGCCCATGACCCGGCTCCGCTCGTCGGCGCGTTGTGTCACCGCGTCGCGGGCTGACCGTTTGCGAACGTTGTCCAGGTCGGCGGCGGCGCGGCGCCATTGATCCTCCAGCTCCGCGATTCGGGCTTGCAGCGCCTCGATCGTGGCCGCGTCATCTCCGACTCGCCGGTCGTCGGAGCCGCCGACCTCATCTCGGCCGCGGTCAGCGGCACGGTCCGTGGCGCCGGCCGAGGTGCTTGGCCTGCGCGGTTCCGTCACAGCCCTCACCCCTCGCTGAAGTCGGCGTCAATCACGTCGTCGTCTGCGTTTGGTTGGCCGTTGCCGCCCGCCGGACCGGTCGTCCCCGCGCTTGGACCCGCTCCGCCCGGTGCGGCCATCGACAGGCTCTGCGCGATCTGCCGCAGTTCCCCGGTCAGCGTGCGCAGACGTTCCAGCGGCTCCTGCTGCTTGAGAGCCTGTTGGGCGTCGTCGACCAGCATCTCGGCGCGCGCCTTCTCATGCACGGCCACGGAGGAGCCAAGCTCATCGAGGCGACGTTGGACCGCGTGGAGTGCCGCATCCAGTTCGTTGCGCGCGTCGACCGTCTCGCGCAGCCGTGCATCCTCGTCACGATGCGCCTCGGCGTCCTTGACCATCCGGTCGACCTCGGCCGACTCGAGATTCGCGCTCTCGGTGATCGTAATGCGCTGTTCGGCGCCGGTGTCACGATCCTTCGCCGAGACGTTCAGAATGCCATTGGCGTCGATGTCGAACGTGACCTCGATCTGCGGCTCGCCGCGCGGCGCCGGGCGGATGTTCTCCAGCCGGAATCGTCCGAGCACCCGGTTTTCGGCCGCGACATCGCGCTCGCCCTGCAACACCACGATGTCGACGCCCGGTTGATTGTCCTCGGCCGTGCTGAACACCTCGGTCCGGCGGGCCGGGATGGTGGTGTTGCGCTCGATCACCTTCGTCATGAGACCACCGAGAGTCTCGACGCCCAACGACAGCGGAGTGACGTCCAGGAGCAGGACGTCCTTGACCTCGCCCTTGAGAACAGCGGCCTGGACCGCGGCGCCGATGGCGACGACCTCGTCCGGGTTCACCGTCATGTTTGGTTCCTTGCCTCCGGTCAACCGCCGAACCAGGGCCTGCACGGCGGGCACCCTCGTCGACCCACCGACGAGGATCACCTCGTCGATGTCGTCGGGGGTGACCTTCGCGTCCGCCAATGCCTGCTCGATCGGCTCGTGGCAACGCTCGACCAGATCCGCGGTCAGCTGCTCGAAGGTCGAGCGCATCAGGGTGGTATTGAGGTGCTTGGGCCCGTTCGCGTCGGCCGTAACGAATGGCAGGCTGATCGTCGTCTGCGTCACCGATGACAGCTCGACCTTGGCCTTCTCCGCGGCCTCGAACAGCCGTTGCAGCGCCTGCGGATCACGGCGCAGGTCGATACCGTTCTCATTCTGGAACGCATCGGCGAGGTGGTCGACGATGCGCCGGTCGAAGTCGTCACCGCCCAGATGCGTGTCGCCGGCCGTCGACCGGACCTCGACCACGCCGTCGCCCACGTCGAGAAGACTCACGTCGAACGTGCCACCGCCCAGGTCGAACACGAGAACCGTCTCGTGCCCCTTCTTGTCCAAGCCATAGGCCAGAGCCGCCGCGGTCGGCTCATTGATGATGCGCAGCACCTCCAGGCCGGCGATGCGACCGGCGTCCTTCGTCGCCTGCCGCTGCGCGTCATTGAAGTACGCCGGCACCGTCACGACCGCCTCGGTCACCCGTTCACCAAGGAACTTCGCCGCATCCTCGGCAAGCTTGCGCAGCACCAGCGCGGAAATCTCCTCCGGCGCGTACAGCTTGTCCCGGATCTTGAATCGGACCGCATCCTCAGGACCCGAGACCACGTCATAGGTGACCGCATTCAGTTCGCTCGCCACCTCGTTGAAACGGCGGCCAACGAATCGCTTCGCCGAGTAGATCGTGGCCTTCGGGTTCAGGATCGACTGGCGACGGGCCAACTGACCGACCAAGCGTTCCCCCTGGTCGGTGAAGGCCACCACCGAGGGTGTCGTGCGCGAACCTTCCGAATTAGCGATGACGGTCGGTTGGCCGCCCTCGACCGCTGCGATAACTGAGTTAGTGGTGCCGAGGTCGATACCAACGGCTCTGGCCATGACAAAATCCCACCCTCGAATTCGGGGACTTTCGGACTGCCGGGAAATGTCGACGGATCGTGCAGCCCCCATCCACGGACGGCGGACAGACCCGCGCTGCGTCGTACGACCGACCCGCCATTGGCGCACCGGCCTCATGGCGACCGATGGCATGACATCGTGCGCCTGATGCGACTGCGTAACAACCCCCGACACTACGCCCGCCCCGCCGGGAAGAGAGCCTCTGACCTGGATTAACTTAGAACTCCGTCGGACTGTGCGGTTGCTGCGGCGCAGATTGACGTCGGCGACACGGATCGGTGGCAGGGTGTCGTTCGCCGACGGCGCACCGGTGACGAGGACCACCCGGACAAGGTGAGCCCGGCTCACCCTCCCGACACGACGATGGTCGCGATGGATCCCGCACGGATCCGCAACGGCGGCGAGGGTGCAGACGTGGTGGGAATCGTGACTCCAGGGCGGCTGGCGGTACCGGTCGGCGCCGCCGACAACGTCCGTGGCCCCGACCAGGCGCCCATCACGCTGGTCGAGTATGGGCATTACCAGTCATCCGACTGCGCGAGCCTGCAACCCGAGTGCGAGATCGTCGGCTACGACTATCCACGCCAGCACGCACCGTCGTCACCGCCCGCCCATGCTGCGCTGCCCGCCGAACCAGAAGCGGCGCTGGCCTGCGCCCTGGAACGGCTGAGCCGGCATGATCCGGACAACGCCGAACGCTACATCCGCCACGCCGGCGATCAGTTGACCGGCCTGCCGGCCGAACTTCAACCTGCTGCTCTGACAGGACCCAACCAATCGAATAGGTGGTGATCAACCATGGCGATCCGGCTGAGCGGTCGGGCGTACGACCACGCGAAACGGCTCATTGCAGACGGATATCACGTCATCGACGAACGCGATAGCTGGAGTGAGCACCGCCCCACGACGGACCAGCAGAACACATTCATTGCCGAACATGGCCTGGCCGAATACGCACGCTGGCACCTGGGCATCGACGATGACCAGCCAGAGAACACCAAGGGCCGGTACGCATTCCCGTACGGCGACTTCCAGCGCGTGCACCGGTGCGCCGTACTTGCCGCCGAGGCGCGTGCCGGACAGTACAACCACCACGAGATCCAGACCGCAGCGGCGCATCTGCACGGCGAGATCGACGCCAGTGCCCGCTTATTGGGAAAGGATTAGGCCGATGGTCGACACCGGATTCGCGTCCTTCAGTGCCACAGTCGACAAGACCAACCAGGTGTTGCGGGAGATCGAGGAAACCTTCGGTTGGCCTAAGGAGCGCCGTAAGCAGTCGTACGCCGCGCTGCGCGCCGTTCTGCATGCGCTGCGCGACCGTCTCACGGTGGATGAGGCCGCGCACCTCGGCGCGCAACTGACCATGCTGATCCGAGGTATCTATTACGACGGCTGGGATCCGAGCCGGGCTCCGCAGAAGATGAGCGCGGACGAGTTCTTCGAACGGGTGCGACGGGATTTCCCGTACAGCATGCACGAGAGCACCGAGGAGCTCGTGCGCCGGGTGACAGCCATACTACGCAACCACATCACCGCCGGGGAATGGCACGACGTCACATCCAGCCTGCCCAAGACGCTCATGTCGGTCGTGGCCGCGCCGGCCGGATGACTCGCCCACGGCCGACGTGTGCCGGCTCACGCCTCCGACGCGAGGATGGTCCGCATGGCGGGCTGGCCCAACAATCGTGCGCGGTCAACGAAACACGGAGCCGGAGAGCTGAAGATTTCGCAACCCGGCTGGTTGGGTGTCCGCTCTGGTCATCGCGGTCGGTGCGGTTGTGGTACGCCCTTTTGCTGACCACCCTGCACCGGCCTGTCAACTGCCGTGACGTGGGTGTTGTTCATCGCCTCGCTGCTTGTGGCGGCACAGGCGATCGGCCCGACCGGCACCAGTTGTCGTCGCCCATTACGTCCTGCTCGGCGCTCTGATTGGGCGCCGCCGCATGGCCCCGCGATCCGCGTGTTGTCCGTCCTCGAGGAGATCTGGCTCACCCGCGTCGTTCGACGGCTCGGGATCACCGGCGGGCGCGGGGACGACGAGATCATCAGTCAGGCGCTCACTGTCCAGGGGTGGTCGGACCGGCCGGTCACGCTCACCACGTTCGACACCGGCATGGCCTTCACTGGCCGCCAGAATGGGCTACCGGCCGTCAAGCTGTCGCAGGCGGACGTGCATGAGGAGTTCTCCAATCCCAGAGTTCACCAACTGTCGGTTGACATCGAAGCAGCTAAACCTGGGAGTGTCTGGATTTTCGTGGGTGGACGGCGATTGCCTTTAGTTGTCGGTGATCCTGTCGCCGTAGTAGAGCGCCAGGGCGTTGAGTGCGGCTTTCCAGCCGCCGGTTTTGCCGGTCACGTTAGCGCGATTCTGGCGGGGGGTGCGAATGACCAGCTAGAGCACCTTGAGCGCGTGCGACGCCGAGCAGCAGCGCGGGGCGCCAGTCGATGCCGAAAA
Organism: Micromonosporaceae bacterium; assembly: GCA_036566005.1. Taxonomy (GTDB): domain Bacteria; phylum Actinomycetota; class Actinomycetes; order Mycobacteriales; family Micromonosporaceae; genus DASQPR01. Next base: position 23,530 of record DATCXD010000154.1, read on the forward strand.
CGAAGACTGCGAACCGTGATCGACCGGATGCGCCGCCAGCATCCGGCGCTCACGGTCGACGGTCACCTCGAACCCGGCCTCGCCGTACCGGTCCTGACCGCCGCATCGCGGACCGCCGCGATGGTCGTCGCCGAAAGCCCCGGTGCCGCAATGTCGCGTCTACTGGCGGGCGATCACTGATCGAGATCCGTGCGTCACCGTGGTGATCTGGGAATTGACCGGCAGCAGCGTCGAACGGCAACGCCGCACCCTGCGGTTGATCGGTGTCGGCTTCGCCGCTCTTGCCGTGTACCTGCTCGTGGAGTCCACGCTGGTGCTGGCTACCGGCTTCGCCCA